>NZ_NETH01000049.1 GCF_003337175.1 Streptococcus gallolyticus | reverse complement strand
GAATTGTTAGTAATCTTCATAATCAGTTTATCTATGAGTTATTGACTAAGTATCCTTCTGCTCAAAAGATAGCTCGTGCTAGATTCTCATCATTGCTTAACATCAAACGACTAACCGCTGATAAGGCTCATCAGATACAAGAAATAGCCAAACAAACTATTGGTAATGCTTCTACCGCTTTATCCTTAGAATTAGTGCAATTAATTGAAAGCATTAAACACTACGATAAGCAGATTAACCAAGTCCAAGAAGAAATTAATCTCTTGATGGCTGAATTGAACTCTCCTATTACTTCTATTCCTGGAATTGGGAATCGCCTTGGTGCCATTATTCTAGCTGAAATTAAGAACATTCATAACTTCAAGAATCCGAATCAACTCCAAGCCTTTGCAGGTCTAGACCCTGCCATTTACCAATCAGGACAGATGGATAAGACTGGACATATGGTAAAACGAGGCTCCTCTTATCTAAGGTATGCCCTAATACAAGCTGCCAAACTTATCTCGATTTACTCACCTCATTTTAAAGCCTATTTAAAGCTAAAAATCAGTCAAGGAAAACACTATAATGTCGCTGTGACACTTGTTGCCAAGAAACTTATTCGTATCATTTATCATCTGCTCAAAAACATTCAAACCTTTGATGAAGCTAAACTAAGATAAAAATACAGAAGTCAAGAATACTTTTTAAAACTTGCTCAAAAGCAAGATTTTTTGCGTGTCTAAATTGAGCTTTTAGACGAAAAGTAGTAAAATAACAAGTGCATTCTCCAGACGATTGAGTAACTTGCATTCAAGTTTATCGCAGTGAGGGTGTTTTTGTATTTTTTAGAATTTCCTCTTGACTTTTTATATAGAATGTCTCTTTTATGACCTCATTTGCTTGATACTCACTACCAAATAAGGCTTTTAGATTTTCAATTATGAATTTATCTGGCAGTGATGACTTCAGACCAAGCCACTGTTCAAAATAGGTAACATCAATATCGTAATCTAATTTTTCACCACAGCACTTACTGTATAATGTTTTCATAATAGAACTCCTCATATGCTAGTACAACTACCAAAAGACGATATTATAAGTTTGTAACCGTTTTCTTTTTTTATTTTAACATTTTCCTCAACTAATATCAAACAATAGTAAGTAAAAATCACACTGATACACGAATGGTTACTGAACAATATCAGTTTCTATTTCCTACTTGATAGTGTAAAACATATTTTTGTAATGAGACCGTTTTTAATAACAAACGCCTAAGTACGTTGATAACTTAGTAAATGTATTCTTCAGATGCGGACTGGTCATGGTTACCTGTTATTTATGAATAGGAAACAAATCGCATTAGCTTATCATCTCAAATAGTGTAAAATGACATAACACTAGGGGTAAAAATACTACAGCAAACTTAATTCTATCATACCACCGAATAGAGGTTGATTTCTACTCCTCTCAGACTACCGCACGTGATGTCTGGCAGACGGTGGTTCAGCTAACTCTTAACGCATATCCTTCTCGATAATAATCAAGGCAAGAAACCAGTCCACGTTTACCTCGCTTTGAGTATCAAAAAAGCGAGAACAACAATTGTTATCGCTAGAACTTAATTTTGTCACCTACTATAGTTGACAAAGAGTCCATTGAGTGAGGACTGGTTTTGATAGGCATGTTTCAGCACCGACTTCTGATCCACTCAATGTTCTTACTGTTAATGCCTGCTATTGCCTTTCTGTTTGTGGAACCACGCTTTTGCTATTTCTTCTCACACTACCTGACGATAGTTAGGTTGTCAGGCTTGGGAGTTACTATTAACTTTATCGGTAGCTGGTATCCACAGAGGATTGGCATTGCAGAAGTCCAACATGCCCGTTGTGCCAAAAAGAGTCTGGGACAAAAAGATTTTGATTTTTGAAAAACTTTACTATTAAGCTATTTGAATGACTTAAATTGACAAAAAAGCGAACAAACAGAAGTTTAACTGTCAGAAAACTCTGTTTGTTCACTTTTTTAGTTGAGGTTGGACTTTTGTCCCATACTCTTTTTAGTTTTTAAAAACGAATTTGTTCACGTGTTTTTTCGTACGATGACACGAAACGATCTGTTACACCTGGTTCAACCGTTTCAAGTGCATATGAAATTTCATCAAATGATGCTTGATAGTCATTATCAACTTCAAATAATTTCAAAGCGTGTTCGAAACTACTTTGTACACTTGGTTCAAAACTACGGTAACGATTTGAGTATTGCAATAATTGTTCTGTCAATGTCGCATTTTGAACCACTTGATAAGTTGCATTTTCAAGATTTGCAATAGCTGATGTCGCAACATCTGTTAAACGAGACACAGCTTCAATATCGATACGCCCACGACTAAGTTCATCAATTAACACTTCCAATTGTGAACTTGTTGTGAAGAATGCACTCAAGAAATCTTGTGGAATACCTGGCAAATTACGTTTTTCCATATAACGTTTAATCATATGCAAACGATTAATATATTGTTCCAAGCTTTGACGAGCAACCGTCTCAATTTCTTCGATATTCTTAACTTGTTCAAAGACTTCCATTTGCCCCTCTTCGACAGCAGCCAATGTTTTTAAGGTTCTGTCAAAAGTCACTTGTAATTCAGAGAATGGCTTGTCTTGTGTCTCAAAAGCAACAACGATTGGCAATACTTCTGTTTCAATCTCTTCCAAGTTTTTAGTAAATGAACGAAGGCTAAGACTTTCACTATCATTCAAGATGTACTTGTGAGATAGACGCTTAATTTCATGAGCAAGTTGTTCATTATTTGCCTTAGCATGAGCTAAATAGTCAGGAATAACCTTGCTATCTTTAAGCGCAGCCTTATGAGCAGCAATTTCGCGTTCAAACAATTCATACAATGAATCGATTTTCTCTTGAATGTGCTCATTTTCATCACGGGCACGGTCCAAATCCAATGTAACAAGTTCAGAAGAATTGGCACGAATAGAATCACGAACTTCTTGGAAACGTGTTTCAATATTCTTTTCAGCAAAATGATAATTTTGTTCAAGCAAACGGCGATAACCTTGCTCTAGATCATCCAGCTGATCTGGAAAATCATCTTCTAATTTTGCAACAATCGCTGGAATTTGTTCTGAAATTTGACCAAGTGCGATAGTGTGTTCTTCTGCACGGTCAAGCACTTCAGACGCTTCAACAGGATCACCAGTTGAGTTAAGCGTTACAAATTGAGAAAATTCAGCTTCAATGTTTTTTAATTGTTTTTCAATCTCAGACATTGTAGAGCCAAAATTATCCTCTTTTTCTGAGATAGAAGCTTGTAACGTTTCGTACAAATCCAAAGCGTGTTTAACACGAGCACTATTTTTTTCTTCTTGTTCTTTCAAGACAGAAAGTGCCTCACGAATCGAATGAATGTCTTCTTCAACTAAATTTAATTGGCTTTCGACATTATCAATTTTGTGTTTTGCTCTGATGAATTTAAAACTATCATTTAGATTTTCAGCTTCAAAAATATGATTTTCAATATCCGAAAAAGAATTTAAAGAAAGGTCAACCCATTTTTGATTCCATTCACGAAACGTTGTCTGACTTTGCCCGATAAGATGAAGATTTTTAACAGCCTCGATTTCTTCATTAACAGGTAATCCAAATAATGATTGTTTTCTTTCTTCTAGGCTTGCAATCAATGAATCATTTCGCTTACGTACAATAACGCCAACTAGGTAAGCAACAATTACTAATAAAACTATTACTACAAGCAGTAATATAATTCCGCTCGACATTTAAAACTCCTTATAAATTGTCTTTTTATCGTAAAAAATAGCTATAACGTTACGATTATAACATACTTAGAGATTGTATGCAGTAATTTTTTGTCAATATTCTTATTAAATATCAAGCGTACTGTAAACCGCATTTTCTTCGATGAACTCGCGACGCGGTTCTACCCTATCTCCCATAAGCATATCAAAAATCTTATCTGCTTCAGCGGCATCATCAACAGAAACTCTCGCCATTAAGCGATTCTCTGGATCCATTGTTGTTTCCCAAAGCTGGTGATCGTCCATTTCTCCAAGCCCTTTGTAACGTTGGACCGTTGGTTTTGAACGTCCAACACTATGACGTGCCATAGCTTCTTGCAATTCAATTTCTTGATTAGCACCTGGTTGAATGTACTCTTTAATGTCACTACCAACTTTGATACCATAAATTGGTGGTTGAGCAATGTAAACATACCCTGCTTCCAAAACAGGACGCATGAAGCGGTAAATCAGCGTTAACAACAGGGTACGAATATGGGCGCCGTCAACATCGGCATCAGTCATGATAACAAGCTTATGATAACGCGCTTTTGAGACATCAAATTCAGCACCAAAACCTGTTCCCATAGCTGTAAATAAACTACGAATTTCTTCGTTAGCAAGAATTTTATCCATGCTAGCTTTTTCAACGTTCAAGATTTTACCACGAATTGGTAAGATGGCTTGGTGCTCACGGTCACGTCCTGATTTAGCAGAACCACCCGCAGAATCCCCTTCGACGATGAACAGTTCATTCATAGTTGCATCATTTGAAGAACAGTCAGCCAATTTACCAGGAAGATTTGAAATTTCCAGTCCTGATTTTTTACGTGTTACCTCGCGTGCACGTTTAGCAGCGATACGAGCTTTAGATGCCAGAATACCTTTTTCAACGATTTTCTTAGCAATCTGTGGATTTTCTAATAAGAAACGGCTGAAAGCCTCGCTAAACAAACGATTCGTAATTTTAACAACTTCGGAATTTCCAAGTTTTGTTTTCGTTTGTCCCTCAAATTGAGGATTTGGGTGTTTAACAGAAATAACTGCCGTCAACCCTTCACGAACATCCTCACCAGTTAAATTGTCATCTTTTTCTTTTAGCAATTTATTCTGACGAGCATAGTCATTAATCACACGTGTTAGAGCTGTACGGAAACCTTGTTCGTGCGTACCACCTTCATGCGTATGAATGTTATTAGCAAAACTCATCACTGTTTCATGATAGCTAGTTGTATATTGCATGGCTACTTCAACAGAAATGCCGTCTAATTCACCATTAGTATAGATTGGATTTTCAAAAATAACGTCTTTATTTTCATTGATAAATTCAACGTAGCTTGAAATACCACCTTCGTAATGGTAATGTTTTTCTTGCTCAATTCCTTCACGTTTATCAGTAATTGAGATACGCAAGCCACGGTTCAAAAAGGCTAATTCTTGGATACGTTTGGCTAATTTATCAAAATCAAAAACCGTTGTTTCTGTGAAAATCTCTGGGTCTGGAGTAAAGTGAACAGTCGTTCCATGACGGTCAGTATCACCAATCACAGCTAAATCACTAACAACGTGTCCACGACGGTATTCTTGGTAATGAATTTTACCGTTACGGTGAACAGAGACATCTAATTGTGTTGAAAGTGCGTTAACAACAGATGACCCTACACCGTGCAAACCACCTGAAACCTTGTAGCCGCCACCGCCGAATTTACCTCCAGCGTGTAAAACCGTAAAGACTGTTTCAACGGCTGGACGACCTGTTTTTTCTTGAATATCAACAGGAATACCACGCCCATCATCGACAACTGTAATCGAATCATCTTTTTCAATAAAAACTTCAATATGAGTCGCAAAACCAGCTAATGCTTCATCGATAGAGTTATCGACAATTTCCCATACCAAATGGTGCAACCCTTCTTTGGACGTTGAACCAATGTACATACCTGGACGCATTCGAACAGCTTCAAGCCCTTCTAAGACTTGAATCTGACTGGCGTCATACTCTTTCGCTAATTCTGCTAAATTTTTATTTTCTTCCGTCATTTACTTCACTATCTCCATTAAGGATTTTTTTCCATCAACTAATAACGTATCAAAGCCAGCAGCTTGACCTGCCTTCCTATCAATCTCACGATCTCCAATTACCAGTGCTTCTTTAATGTCATATTTTTCTTTCAAATACAACATCGATTCTGGACTCGGTTTACGAGAAAAGCCATTTTCTGAAGTGACTACTTCCGTAAAATAAGGCAACAAATTAGTCTTTTCTAAAATATCAAGGACTTGTTTGTTACGATGCGATACTAAAAAATTTCGCCCGCCACTTGCAACAATTGCCTGCAAAACGTCATGCGCTCCTGCAAATAAAACTGGCGTTTTCAAATATTCGGCTTCCAATTTTTTGTAGGCCTTTAAAAATTGAGGTTCGTTTGGGATAAATTGTGCAATAGCAGCATCCGTGGACTCTTTTAGCTTGTTATAAACCTCATCATGCGAGGCAGATTGTCCAAATTCCGCTAAAGTTTTCACGAAAGCTTTAGCAGACATTTCATAATTATCAAGCAACGTTCCACCCAAATCCCAGATATAATCATGGTAATTCATACGCCCTATTATATCATATTTTTAAGTTTTTTTATAGTCTATACTGTATCAATTTACAGGTTAACATATAAGAAAAAAGTCGAGCTAACGCTCAACTTTTACTAATAACGGTCACTTCTTTTAAAATGTTCTGTAATTTCTTGTTCACGGTGTAGGTTGTTTTGATAACTCATTGATAAAATCAGACCGGCACAAATCAAATTGGTAATCAATGATGAGCCACCTTGTGAGATAAATGGTAAAGGAATACCCGTTAACGGCAAAATACCAATTGCTGCTCCGATATTTTCAAAAATATGGAACAAAATCATCATGATGAAACCAGTTGAAATGTAAGTATAGAAACGGTTATTTGATTCAAAAGTTACACGAATCATACGATAAATCAACAAAAGATACAATCCCATGACAACAGCACTACCAATAAAACCAAAATCTTCAGCAATAACGGTGAAAATCATATCACTCTCACGAACTGGCACTGATAAATCAACAACATTGAACCCTTTACCAGTAAGACCACCGCTACCAATAGAAATCATTCCTTGTGTTTGTTGGTAGGCAATCGTTTTAGCATATGAAAACGGGTCTAGCCAAGCTGAAATACGATTAATTTGGTAAGTATCCATTCCCAAACCATAAAGGAATTCTTTCCCATTTGGCAAAAGGAAAATTAACATGAAACCACCAAATGCAAGAGCAAGGATAATAACAACTGGAAGGATAATCCACCACGAAATCCCTGATAATAAAATCAAACCAGCTAAAATCGCTGAGAAAACCATTGCTGTTCCTAAGTCTTTTTGAAGCCCTAGTAGCACCATCACAGGTAAGGTAATAAGTGCAAAAATTCCAAGGAGTTTCCAGTCATTTTTCAAAGAATCTTCCTTGAACTTTTGGCGAAACCAAATGGAACATCTGGCAAGCATCAAAATATAGGACACTTTCATAAATTCCGAGGGCTGAAATAAGGTTACCGAACCGATTGTAACCCAATTTTTCGCCCCTGTTGACTCAACCAACTCTGGACTATAAAAGATGAGCGGCAGCACCATTAATATCAAGCCAAGACCGTATAGGAACGGCGTTATTTTCCATAAAAATTCGGTGCTAAATAGCATGACAACAAACGCCACACCGCACCCTAAAAGTATCCAAATCACTTGTTGTGTCATCACTTTTGCAATCGTGCTTGGGTAATCATTTATGGTTGCAATATAGATTGCCACCAAGCCAATTAACAAAAGGAAAAAGACAGGTAAAATTACAGAATAATCAATCCGACTATCAATAGAATATTTTTTTCTCGCCATTGTACTTCCTTCGTTTCTCATCAAAAATAATTATATCATTTTTTAATCAAAATTGAGGAAAAAAGCTTGTGAAAATAAAATAAATTTTCAGCAAAACTAAAAGCTATACTTTCTATTTTCAATAAATTACCAACTGATTCTTGTAAGAAAGATTTGAAAAAAAAGACGAAATAATTCAAGGGTTATCTGCTCTGTAAATCAAAAAAGCCCCTAAAATCAAGAGCTTTTTAGCTAGTTTCTATCTCCCCTGCCGGAATCGAACCAGCAACTACTCCTTAGGAGGGAGTTGTTATATCCATTGAACTAAGGGGAGCTATGAAAAAATCCGTCACAAGGACAGATTTTTATCGTCAAATAGTTATCGTCAAAATTAACGACGGATTTCTTTAATACGAGCAGCTTTACCTTGTAATGCACGCAAGTAGTAAAGTTTAGCACGACGTACTTTACCATGACGAACAACTTCGATTTTTTCTACACGTGGAGTGTGAAGTGGGAATGTACGTTCAACACCGATACCACTTGAAATTTTACGAACTGTGTACATTTCTGAGATCCCTTGACCTTTACGTGAAATCACCACACCTTCGAAGACTTGGACACGTTCGCGGCTTCCTTCAACAACTTTTGCGTGAACACGAACAGTATCACCAGGGTGGAATGTAGGGATGTCAGTACGTAATTGACTTTCAGTCAAACTTTGGATTAATGGATTCATTATTTTTCTCCTATCTTACTAATCATTAGGTGCTTGTCCCAGCGGATTAGCCGTATTTTTGTGTGTCCATTACACACTCTTCATATTCTAACAAAAAACATTGGTGGTGTAAAGCCATATCTCGCAACTTTTTTGATGAATTTTTAATAAAAAATACTTAATTGTAAAAGCAGAGTTTAGTCATTACCTAAACTCTGCTGATAAATCATTTAAAATGTCAGAACTTCTTGTCCGCCGTAGATAGAATGTTTTCGATTAACGCTGTAAGCAAAAATCATAACCACAACAAAATATGGTAAATTAGCAAAGCCAAAGACTTCACCACCAATAAAAATAGGGGCTATAAGTGTATTGGTTGCACTACCAAATACGCTGATATAACCAGCTGCAGCGACAAATTCAACAGGCAAGCTAAAAAGATTTGCCAAAATAACTCCAAGAGATGCACCAATCGCAAAGAGTGGTGTCACTTCGCCACCTTGAAAACCGATAGCCAAAGTCACTACCGTTAAAAGTAATTTGAGCAACCAATCGCAGAGATAAATTTCTTTGCCTGCAAAGCTTGCTTCAATCAAATTTGTTCCCAAACCTGAATAACGTCCATGATAGCATATCAAAAAAATCAGACTTAATAAGATACCACCAAATAGGATACGGTAATAAGGATTATCTATGACATCTTTAGCTTTTTCTTTAGCAATAGCCAACAATTTTGCAAAAAGATTTCCAACCAAGCCAAAGATAATGCCTAGTACAGCTAATTTGCAAAAAGTCATCACATCAAGTGTCAAATCTGCACTCACTAGGTGAGAAAATTTTTCCAATCCCAATGAGTGTGAAGTCGAACTGGCTACAAAAGAAGCAACAGTCATCGGAAGCAAAGCTTGTAATTGTAATTTGCCAAGTACCAAAATCTCTAATGCAAAGAACACGGCTGCTATGGGCGTTTGGAAAAGCCCTGCAAAACCAGCTGCCATACCTGTAACCAGAAAAAGGCGCGAGTTATTTTCAAAATCAAAGAAGCGGCTAAAACCATGAGCAATCGCCGCCCCTAGTTGAACCGCTACACCTTCTCGTCCAGCACTACCTCCAAAAAGGTGTGTCAACCAAGTGGTCAAAGTAACTAGCGGAATCAAAATGAGGGGCATCTCCTTTTCCTTGTTTTGACCAACCGTAAAAACTAAGCCCATTCCTTTGCTTGCTCGCTCATCTGCCTTTTGATAAAGAAAAACAATTAAAAGCCCAATAATTCCTAAAAATGGGATAAGATAGTTGAAATGCTCTGTTCGAAAATCGCTAAGAAAAAGTAACACGCGACCAAATACAGTATCAACAAAACCAACCAAAAGCCCGATAACAATGCTAACTAGCACTAATTTTAGCAGGAGCAGATAAGAATAATCTTCATTGTCTTTCAGTTTCTTTATCATCTTCTCGTACCTCTCAAGCTAAATCATTGTCAACTTGTTTTGCTTGGTAGTCACGCGAATGTTTCATGATATCTGCAAATGTGTTAACAATCGTTTGTTCAAACGCTTTATCTTCGACACGACTTGCTACCTTTTGAAGTACTATTTCCTCACGGCTAGTATCCAAGATAGGTTTTCCTGTAGCTTTTTTGTAAGCAGTAACTTGATTAACCAACTGCATGCGTTTTTCCAATAAAGCAACCAAGTCTTGATCAACACGATCAATTTCCTGACGAATAGTATCTAAATTCATCAATAAGATGCCCTTTCTAAACTAATAGCTCATTTTTATATTATGCTTTCTTTTTACCTCTTCGCTTCAAATAAGTAACCAGCAAATAAGCAAAAACAATAATCACCAAAAGTACTAGAATACGTCTAAGATTGCCCGCAACAATCGCATCACCACCTAGGGCATAAATACAACTGCTAGGAGCCACTCCAATGGTGATGTAGCAAAGCCATTTACGCCAAGCAAGCTTACTCTCAGCCACATGATAGTTGACGAGAATCGTCGGCACAATAGGTATCATATAACCGAGAATAATTCCAAAATCTGTCTTTTTAAACCAATCAATGCCAATAAAACGATTTTTTAACTTTTTCTCACTATCTGTAATATCAATGGTTTTGAGAACCTTGATAAAAACAAAGTTGCCCAGAATATTACCAACAATATTCATCAATAAGCCAATACCTGGACCATAAACAACACCATTAAATATCGCAAAGATTGCATTCGACATAAATGGAATAGCAGCCGTAACCGCCGTTAACACAATTAAAATAACAAAGTTAAGAATTGTCCTTGAGCGTAGCTGAGCCAAAATAGCTTTCATATCAGCCTGAGAGCTTGATTTTAAAAAAGACACCACAAGAGTCCAATGTCCTATCATGTAAATCACAAAGTAGCTAACCACTACTATAATACCTACTATTATTAGAAGCTTGCGTAGGTCATCATACCTATACTTATTTTTCTTCATATCCCTCTCATCATCACGAAAACTGTTTCACCTGACAAGATAACTCGTAAAAGACATCTTAATCTGATAAACTAAACTGGACTGGAGCACTCTAACCAGCCAAATTTCCCTATTTAGGGAGCCCTACTACTGCATTTAATCGCCTGCGCTGTTTCCTACTCATTTTTCATCAAAATAAGAGGAAGATTTTATCCAAACCCTCACCAACGGTAGACATCACTTAAATGTCAGAACGTATTGGCTTTATTATACACTGCGCCCACAAATTATTCTTAAAACGATTACCCGTACTCCAGATTTATTGACCTAACAAAAGATTTTTTGGTTAATTTACTTTTTCAGAAATGGTTTCTGCGAAAGCTTCCAGTTTTTGAATATCGTCATCATCAGCTGACAAATCAACCTTGATAGAATCAGCACCTTTTGTAGCACCAGTTAATGCAAATTGAGCTTCAAAGTCATCAACTGCTTTACAGAAATAATCGTAGAAAGTATCACCAGAACCAATAACACCAAAGATTTTATCTGACAAATCAAGGTCAGCAAGATCTTCGTAGAAATCAACGATTTCATCTGGCAATTCACCGTCGCCATAAGTGTATGATGCTACGATAGCAACATCAGCATCTTCAAAATCAGCTGCATCAACAGTTGTGCATTCGTCAACTTCGACAGTGTGTCCAAGTTCTTCAAATTTATTTCCTACAATGTCAGCAATTTCTTCAGTGTTTCCTGTCATGCTGGCATAGACAATCTTAACTAAAGCCATAGTTTCCTCCAAACATAAATTACCACTATTGTAGCATATTTTTACAGAAATGTTTCATATAAATTGTCTATTTTTGATAATAATTCAGCTTTTTGGGCTTCATTTGTGAAAGAAGCTTGGATAGCATTTTTATTAAAGGCTAGAAAATCAGCTACGCTTACCCCAAAGTGTTTGACAAAAAGAGCATATTCTTTGGTTAAATTAGTATCAGAAACTGTTCGGTTATCCGTATTAATCGTCATTTTAGCGCCAGCATTTTTTAAAGCTAGAAATGGAAATTCATCCAATGATTTAGCGGCTTTTGTCTGTAAATTACTTGTTAAACATAGCTCTGCTGTAACACCCTTTTCGATGAACTCTTGAATTAATTCAGGCTGATTGTAAATAGCTGTACTATGCCCGATGCGCTTAATATCAAGAGCGATAGAGTCTGCAATATAATGCGCACAGCCACATTCTCCAGCATGAAAAGTCATTGGAAGTCCTAGCGCTTGTGTTTCTTTAATCAAATCGGCCAATTGAGCAGGTGGAAAGTCCAATTCATTTCCCGCGAAGTCAAAACCAACCAAACCTTTTTCAGCTAACTCAACAACATGTTCAAAAATATCTCGCGTCACTTCTTTTGGCGACTGCTTCATGCCACAGACGAGCACTTTAGCGACAATGCCAAATTCTTCTTCAGCTTGCTTGAGCCCAGCAAGCACTGCTTCTACCGTCTCAGAAGCACTCAAGCCCTCATCCATTGACAATTCAGGCGCAAAACGAATTTCAGTATAAATCACGTTTTCTTGCGCTGCTTGTCTTGCAACGTCATAAGCTGCCAAATGTAGCGCTTCTTTGGTCTGTAAAAGTGGACGAACAAAATCAAAAGTTTTGAGATAATCCATTAAAGAGTCTGTACTTTCTGGCGCAACCACCAATTGTTTTAGGGCATCATCTGATTCTGGTACAGCTATAGTTGCCATTTTTGCCAATTGACGAATGACCTCCAGCGAGATAGAACCATCCAAATGACAATGTAACTCTGCTTTTGCTAAATCCTTTAATGTTGTTTTATCCAAGTTAGCCTCCTTAATAAATTTTTTAGCTACTATCTTAACATACTCTGGCAGCTTTGCAAAGGTGTTTTGGGTAAAAAATAAGCCACAGGAAATTGTGGCTTCTGTCTTTCAGACTTAATGACTAACAATAAAAGATTTATTGATCGAGCGCTGCTTGTCTTTTTCAAATTTGGCATCAATGGATGACTTGATACCAAGACAACAAGGAATGTCGTTTTACTGAACTTTTTTCGATTTTAGAAATAGCATAATCGGCACACTCTTGGTCAAACTTAGTTTCAATACGAAGCACCAGTCCTTTAGCAAGACCACAGAAACTTCTGGGACATGTTTAGCATCTTCACGTTTGACAATTGCAAGCATGCCTAAGCAAACGCCGTTTGGCAAATGGTAAACAGCATCTAGTTGATGTGCCATGGCATGCACGTAACCAAGACCAGCATCGTTAAAAGCCATGCCACCAAGAAAAATCGCATTAACCATGGCTTCACGCGCTTCCATGTCATCACCTTTTTCAACAGCTCAAGGCAAAACCATTGAATACATTGAACCAAAATTATTACAATGGCACTTGTCTCCATTATCTTTATAGATTCCTCTTGTAGAAAAATACGAAGCATTTTCAGTAGACATCATTGAAAGCTTAGCATACTTTTGGTGAATTAATTCAGCTCCTGCTCCCATAACACCTGCTTCTGGATAATTCACCCCTAAAATATCAAAATAGTGAAGATAATCCTCATTAACAAAACCTTCAGGACTTAATAATTCCGCAGATAGCAGGAGGTGTTCCTTATCAAATTTTCTAATGATTTGTGCTAAACGTTTCATATTGCGTCCACCAAAAGTAGTGTTTCCTGTTAATTCCTCATTTCCAATTGACCAGAAAGCAAGAGAGGCATTCATCCGCGATTGCTTCACTGCCCTTATATTATATTTAGTGCAGTTAGCTACTGCCAAAGCCCAAGTGTTATACTTGGAAAAAGCCACTGTGGATTAGTTTCTACCCCCCAATCGCTTTGACGATTTCAGAAAGGCTCTAACCACAGCTCTTTGTTTTATTGGTAATGAGAATGATAACGCTAGACGTTTAATCTTCAGTAAGGTAACAAGGCAAAAAGTAAGTGGATACCAAGTGGACTTAATACTTAATATCTGGAGGTACTCTTATGCTCTATGTTGGCATTGATGTCGCTAAAAACAAACACGATGTGACAGTTATTGATAATACAGGGAAAATGGTATTGAAACCTATTACTATTACAAACCGTAAACAAGGATTTGAACTGCTTCATAACACCTTGAAACAGCTTAGACAAGACTGTCTTATCGCCATGGAAGATACTGGACATTATGCCTTAAATCTCTTAACATTCTTACATCAAAACAATTATAAGATTTACACCTATAATCCCTTACTTATCAAAGAATTCACAAAGTCTCTCTCACTTCGTAAAACGAAAACGGATAAGAAGGACGCACGTACAATAGCTCTTAAGTTGCTTTCTGACCCTAATCGTGCCCTATTTATGCATGACAACAGGCAAGAAGAACTTAAGATTATGACACGTCACATGAATCGTTTAAAGAAACATCAATCAGATTGGAAAGTCCAATATACCAAGTGTTTAGATATTATTTTCCCTGAACTACATCAGGTCGTTACGAAACACTCTGACTATGTCTATGAGTTGCTCAAACGTTTTCCTTCTCCTGAGAAAATGGTAACTGCTGGCTTTGATAAACTTATTGAGATTAAACGATTAACAGCTAAACATGCGTTGGATATTCTCGAACTAGCTCCAAATTCTATTGGCACAACTTCTTTTGCTCGTGAATTTGAATTGGTTGAAATCATTGAGAACATCCAACACTACGAAAAACTCATCAAACAAGCTGAAAAGAAGATTGATGAGTTGATGGCTGAGCTCAACTCGGTCATCACTACGGTACCAGGAATTAGTAATCGCCTTGGATCTGTCATCTTAGCTGAAATCAGAAATATTAATACTTTCACTAATCCAGCTCAACTACAAGCTTTTGCAGGATTAGAACCCTCTATCTACCAATCTGGACAACTAGATACTCAAGGTAAAATGGTCAAACGAGGCTCATCGCATCTACGTTGGGCAC
>NZ_NETH01000048.1 GCF_003337175.1 Streptococcus gallolyticus | reverse complement strand
AATTGATTGATTTTCTCTTTGATATAGTAGGCATCCCAAAAATGCTCATGACGATTAATTTTGAGCGCTTTTTTAATATTTTGAAAAACTTGTCTGCTATATCCCTTTCCATTATCTGAGTTAGTCACTAGAATAGTTTGATCGGTGATTTCAAAATGATTATAGAGATAATCTAATAATTCATCTCTGGCAACTTCATAGTCTGTATGAATAATTTCATGTTTATTAAGCAAGACTGTTCGTCCATGTACTTGCTTAGTCCCTGTATGAATCAGGAAGTGGGCTAAATCTGTGTTATGTTTCTCGTTATTTTTAGAAGTTGTTTTCACCAGAACACCATCACTCTCAACGTAAATAATCGGTACTTTGATTTTTTCTGGGACATGCTCTTCTACGAAATAACGATAATGACTCTTTTCAGAGAATAACTGTCCTGTTAATTTAACAGCTTTTAAGACGGTGTCTTTCGTAATATCTAAGTGGTAAGATAGCTTTATCATCCGACAAACTTGGCGATAAGACACCATTGAGGCATACCTTGCCAAATGATACATGAATTCTGACGAATACCGCATATACTTTTTTAATCCTAACCAGTCATCAACGGGATAACGTGTCTCATCTCCTCGTCGCCAGCGATTTCTTGAAAAAGTGATTTCACCAAAGGTAAATAATACCGTTCGCTCACTACTGTCTACCCTTTTATAGCCATTTGCTTATCGTAGTCTGATACTCGTTTTAAGAACTCATACTCACGTTGTTTATCTAGTTCTTCAGAAAATCCCTTTTCATCAAATCTCATTACAACCATAGTCTTATTTTTCAATTCCCTAGGGGGTAATTGCACAGAGATGCAGTCACCTTTTTCTTTATATACCATATCAACCAAAAAATAGCACCTAGAAAGGCACTATTTTATTCAAGTTGTACTATTCGTTTGTCGTATCTTTGCGATATAAAAAGGCAAATAAGATAGAACAAAGAACTAATAAAATTACTGCATAGGCAAATAGTAACATTCCAACACTTGCTGTGGGAATATAATTTAGGAACAATGCTGTTAGAAAGTTACCTATAGGATAAGTCACAGTTCCTAACAAACCAATAATGCTAAAAATTCTCCCTTTTAGTTGTCCTGGAATTTCTTCTTGAAAGAAAGTCGATTTATAAATCATTACAGGTGAAGATATGATGCCTGCTAAAATCAGCAAAGTAATAGATAGTATTAAACTATTTTGTAAAGAAAAGACAGCAATAAACATACAGTGAGCAATCAAAAATAGAAAAGTTAAATTAAAGCTATTTTTATGCTTAGGTATGCCTCCTACAATCAACGAACCAATAATAATCCCAAATGATTGAACACCATTGATAATACCGTAAGTTGCAGCACCTTCATGAAGAATAGTCTTCACAAAGATTGGAAAGATTATCGGAAATGCTCCCCATATCAGTAAATTCCATAATGATGTCAACAGAACTAATGACAATAATTTTGTATTTGATTTCAAATATTGGAGAGCTTGAAAAACCGTCTTTTTTGTACTGTTTTCCGCTTCTTTACCTTGCTCATTATTCTCTTGAGGTTTGATCAACAACAAAAGAATTGTCGCAACAATAAATAAAGAAGCCGAGAACAGAAAAATGACCTGATGATTAGTAGTGTCAATAATAATCCCTGAAATAAACGCTCCTAACAAGTAACAAACATCAAATGAAATAGTGACAAGAGCATTAGCAGAATGAAATTGATGCTCATCCAAAATTTCTTTAACAATTGTTATACTTCCAGCCAAAATAAGCGGGGCAACAGCACTATTTAGAATAAGCAATAGCGCAATAACTATTAACACAATATTATTTATATGGATTGACAATGTAGATAAAATAATAAAGGCAGCAGCTTTAATGGAACTAGCTAATGAAATTGCTCGAGAAACTTTCATCTTATCCATCAAAGTTCCTAAGAAAGGTGCAGAAACTAGAGATGGTACCTGCGTGATAAATACCGATAGGGCAATAAATAATGGTTGCTGAGTTTTTTCATAAACCAACCAAATAATAGCTACATCCACAATAGATTGTGCTAAATAGATGAGACTAATAGACGTTATAAACTTTAAGAAATTTCTTTCTCTAAATAATAAACTATACTGTTTCATTACGCCATTGCAACCATGTTCATGTAATAAGGATTATTTACAAAGAATTCTTCAATTTCTTCACTGTCAATAATGTTCAAACTACATGCTCCCAAACCAGTAGGAACATCACCAACCCTTGTAAGATTGTCTAAAGAGACCACAGATACCCGATCATAAGCCAAATCAATATCTGTCAGCATCATACGTTGAAAAGCAGTAATCAAAATAGTATTGTTATCTGGATTAATAGCAAGTCCTCGAGGTGTAGCACCTACAGGGATACGCTTAACTTCTTCGTTAAGCTGTAGGTCAACAACTGAGATAGTGTTAGAATCTGTATTGGTAATAAAAGCGTATTGACTCATAAAACCTCTCCCTTAAATTTTTACTATCCAGAAATGATTGTCATTTTTCTGAATATTGAGATGATATCAAAATTTCATTTGATAATCAAATTATTTGCTCACAGACAACTAATATTTTTATTAATATTTTTATTGTGTTAACAACGTTTCACCAGTAGAATCGCTAATTACTACCTGATTATCACTGGGAGCAGAAATACTATAATTTAATGACGTATCCACACTTTCTACAGTGCTGTCTGAATAAGATTCTGCTAAAACTACAACAGTAGGATTAGAAGCAAATATTAGTGTTAAAAGTGACAATAGGATAGCTAATAATTTCTTTTTCATTTTGTGACCTCATATCTTAAAAATACCAAGGAACGGACTTAATTCTCTTTCCAAAAATAGTATGTAATTAATAGTCCCAAGCATAGACCAAGACCAATTAGTAAATAAAATATTTGATTAAATTTTATTGCAAAAACTCCAAAAAATGCAAAGGTAAAAATAGCTAAAGCTAGAAGAAAAATCTTCTTCCTATTCATAATAATCACACTTTCTTTTTGATAAGAAAAGCAAATGAGACAAAGTTACTAAACTAGTTATCACTAATATAGTCTCCTAGCGTGATACTAGCTTTCGGTATTCCCTTATCATAATTTTCTAAAAACTGCAAACGCTAACATTTTTTTCTTTATAATCAGGTCTTTTGTCATCCTACTAATATTCGAATAGCTAAAATTAAGATTATTAATTCTCTCTAGTCTTTGTCTGTCGGAGAATTTTGATTCAGTATTTGTTGAATTTGGCTAAAAGCTTTCATATCTCCATATTTTCAACTTCTTCAAGGTAATGCGTTGTCAAAAAGATTGTTAAAGTTTCTTCTGCTTGCAACTGGCGCAATAATTGCCAAATAGCTTCGCATGTCTGAATATCAAGCCCTGTTGTCGGCTCGTCCAAGAAAAGCAAATTAGGCTTATTTAAAAGTGCACGAACAATAGCAACGCGGCGACGTTGCCAACCTGACAAGGTTTCATATGTCTGATTAAGAAAGTATCAATCCCCGTCAAACGAATCAATTTACCCATCCAATCCTTCCAATCCTTATCACGGTTACGATAAAGTGCCGAACGACTCCTCAAATTAGCCAAAACAGTCAATTCAGCATCCAAGATACTCTCTTGAAAGACCATTCCGATTTTCAAATCTGGCGCTAACTCAATCTCACCAGATGTCGGTGCCAAAAGCCCCGTCAACACCCGCATTGTCGCAGATTTCCCAGCACCATTTGTGCCAATATAGGCTAATAACATTCCCTCTTCAACTTCCAAATTCAAATGGTCAATCACCAATTGGTCACCAAATGTTTTCGTAAGATTCTTCGTTCTAATCAACATAACCTTTCCCTCCCTTTCCTTTTGCAGCCATTATAGCAAAAAAGCCCCAACAAAAGAGGCATCTTAAGGTAAGCGGTGAAAAAGAGCAACTAAGCGGTAAAAAAAGAGCCTTAACGGCTCTGTAAACTTATTGAACAGCTGTCACAACAACGTAGCGATTTGGGTCGTTACCTTCTGAATAACTATCCACACCATCAATGCTTGTGATTGTTTTGTGAACAATTTTTCGCTCGCTATTGCTCATTGGATCCATGACATAATCTTTACCAGTTTCGAGAACACGATTGGCTGCTTTGCGAGTAAATTCAATCAATGTCTCTGTGCGGTGTTCCATGTAATCATGAACATTCAAAATGACAGAAAAATTCTTTGAATAACGGTCATGTAAGAAATTTTGTGACAGTAATTGAAGAGATTTCAAAACTTTTCCGTGATAACCAATGACACGACCAGCTTCTGGCGTTTCAATTTGCAAATTGATTTGACGGCGATTGTGGTTAGTGTCAACCGTTGCATCAATATCCATTTCATAGATGATTTTTTTGACATATTCTGCAACTTCTTCCGTAGCTTTTTCGATGTCTTTACTCAATTCACGTTGAGCTGGAAATTCACTAGCAACAAATTCTTCAAAAGATTGCTCAGTTTTAGTCACTTCTGGGCTTTCGTCAACCTGAACATCTTCGTCAACTGGTTCTTCAGCCTTTTCAAGCGCTTCTAAAACCTCTGTATGCCCAGCTTCTTCAAGAATGGTTTGTGTTTTTTTCTTGTGCATGACAATATCTTCTTTAACTGAATCGTCAATGACTTCGCCACGTTCTTCCATTTTCTTAATAATACTGGAAACTTTTCGAAGTTCCATAGTATCTTCAAATTTTGATGACACAGGTTCATTTTTTTGATTAACTTCTTTTGGCACCCCCTTAACCACCTTTTGATCGGCACGGTGGGCAGTCACCTCATTAATCCCCTCAATATCAACCTGAGCAGGCTTTTTCCCAAAACCTAAGAATCCTTTTTTCTCACGTGAAACTACCTTGATGTGGGCTTTAAGGCGTGACAAGTGTAACTCTTTCAAGCCTTTTTCAATAGCATCTTCAACAGTTCGACCTGTGACTATTACCATACTTTCTTCCTCTTACTTTCTTCTCTTTTGCGCTTTCTTCTTAGCACGACGAATCTTAGCCGCACGTTCTTTTTCAGCTTGTTCCTCTTCCAATCGTTTGGCAATGATTTTAAATGGATTATTCAACAAAAGAATTTGGAATACCTGAAAAGCATAAGAAACAGACCAATAAAGCACAACCCCTGAGGCCAACCTGAAACTCATAACAAAAATCATAATCGGCATCACATATGTCATCACCGTCATAGCAATATTTTTCTCACGCACTGCTTTGTTTGTTAACCAAGATGAAAGGAAGGTAAATAAAGCGGCTAAAACAGGCAAAATAAAATATGGGTCTGGTTTTGACAATTCAATCCATAAAAATGTACCTGTTTTCAAAAAGGCGACACGAGTTAAGGCTTGATACAAAGCCATCAAAATCGGCAATTGGACAAGCAAGGGAAGCATCGTTGCATATGGATTAACACCATATGCCTTGTAAAGTGCTTGGCTTTCCTCTGTCAACTTCATACGGCTGTCTGTATCACGACCTGGATACTTTTTTTGTAACTTTTTGAGCTCTGGCTGCAGGTCTTGCATTTTTTGCCCTGATTTGATTTGCATATTGTAAAGTGGCATCATAATCGTTCGCATGATAATGGTAAAGAGAACAATCCCGACCCCGATTCGACCATTAATCGATAGCCACTGGATAGCTTTGGCAAAGAAGTAAACAATTTGATCCCAACCATTAGATGATGAAGCGGTTACTTCGCTGCGACCACAAGCAGCCAAAAGTATTAAAGTAAGACTACTTAGCCCCAATAATTTAATCTTTCTTTTCACTATTTAGACCTTCCTGATATAAATTGGCAAGTTTTAAAACATGGAGTAAATTTTTCTTCACTTCATGATAATCAAGTTCCTCGACACCTTTACGAGCAATGATAACAAAATCATGATGTCGTAAATTTGGTGACAATTCCATGACAACATGTCGAATTTTTCGCTTGATGCTATTTCGGGTAACAGCATTACCAAGTTTTTTGCTTACAGAAAGCCCTACACGATAGTGGCCTTGATTTTTTTCTAATTGATAGACGACAAATTTTCGATTGGCAACACTTGTTCCCTTGCTAAAAATTGCCTGAAAATCTTTGTCACTTTTGACACGATAGGTTTTCTTCAACGTACGACTCCATTCTAAATTATTTTTATTATACCATAAAAATTTAAAAAGCCCTAACCTCTAAGGATTTTGGGCTTAATATCTTTAAATAGTTTATTGGAAAATGCTTTAGGAAGTAGAAAAAATTGTTAATGAGTCGCTTTTAGACTGTTTTTGGCTTCTTTAATTTGCCATTTGACTTGGTCAAATCCAGTCCCACCAAGAGAATGGCGACGCTCAACAGCGGTGTGTGATTTAAGAGTTTCATAAATGTCCTCATCAATCAAATCAGAAATGTCTTGGTAACGTTCAAACGGCACGTCTTGCAAATAATAGCCAGCTTTAGTACATTCTAATACTAATTTACCAACGATTTCGTGAGCTTGACGGAATGGAAGCCCTTTGCTTGCGAGATAGTCAGCCAATTCAGTTGCATTTGAAAAATCTTTTTCAGTTGATTCAGCCATATGCTCTTTATTGACCGTCATAGTTTTAAGCATACCAGCCAAAATATCAATAGCCACCGTAATGGTTTCAACCGTATCAAACATGCCTTCTTTATCTTCTTGCAAATCTTTATTGTAAGCCAACGGCAAAGATTTCATAACCGTCAAAAGCCCAAAAAGATTACCGTAAACACGACCAGATTTTCCGCGAATCAATTCTGCCATATCAGGATTTTTCTTTTGCGGCATGATTGATGACCCTGTTGAGAACGTATCTGAAAGCGTCATAAACTTAAATTCGTTTGAACACCAGCTGATGATTTCTTCACAAATACGGCTCATATGCATCATCAAAATAGAACTATTTGCCAAAAATTCCAAGATAAAATCACGGTCAGACACTGCATCAAGGGAATTGCTGTAAGGTTTGGCAAAGCCCATAAGCGCCGCTGTCATCTCACGGTCAATTGGGAAAGTCGTCCCAGCAAGAGCAGCCGCACCAAGCGGTGATATATCCGTATGTTTCACATTAAATTCAAAACGTTCACTATCACGCGTAAACATATGATAATACGCCATTAAGTGATGCCCAAATGAAATCGGCTGTGCATGTTGCAAATGCGTATAACCTGGCATGATCGTATAGACATGCTCATCAGCCAAGTCCACCAACGTTTGACGTAAATTGCCAAGCTTTTCAATCACTTCATCAAGCTTAGCCTTTAAGTACAAGTGCATATCAGTTGCCACTTGGTCATTACGTGAACGCGCCGTATGCAATTTTCCAGCCACAGAACCGATTTTAGCAGTCAAGAGACTTTCCATATTCATGTGAATATCTTCATTTGACACGTCAAATTCAATTTTTCCAGCCTTGTATTCTGCAAGCAATTCTTCAAGTCCTGCTTTGATTTGCGAAGCCTCGTCTTTTGCAATAATGCCTGTTTCACCAAGCATGGTCACGTGAGCAATTGAACCTTTCAAATCAAATTCTGCCATTTTTTGGTCAAAAGAAATCGATGCGCCAAATTCTTCAACCCATTTTTCAAGACCAGCTTCAAAACGCCCGCCCCATAATTTATGATTTTCTGTTGCCATAACAATGCTACAATGAACCTCCAAAACATGTGGGATTCAAAGCCTTTCTCTTTTCTTATTTGTTTAATTAATAAATAAGTCCAAGGAGTGACCTAGGACTTATAGGGGTTGCCTCACGGGGCGTTGGTCTTAAATGATTCTCACAGGATATCATTATTTAAGCTCGATGCCACTCTCTGTTGACATTAACGAGATAGGTAAGTTAATAAGAAAAGAGTCTCAGATGGGGCTCCCTGTCCCCTTTTATCTGAAGCTAAGGGGTAATTTTGTTGTAACTCTTCGTCATTTTCGCCTTGATATACTCTGGTATTATCTACAGCTCAATTCCTTGATCGACATCAAGATTATCACCTTAGAAACCATCTTTTCTTCTTGGTTAGCCTTGAAAATGTCTCACCAATTCTTTTCTTATTCATTAAGATTTTTATTTACGGCTAATTCCTTGATTGACATCAAAATCATCGCCTTAGAAACCATTTTTATTTGTTTTTCTGTTAATTATTTATTGTTTACTTGTGAGTTAACTTGGGTTGGTAGTCCCCAAAGTTTGATGAAGCCTACGGCTGCGTCTTGGTCAAAGCTATCAGCTGATGTGTAAGTTGCCAAGTTTTCATCGTAAAGTGAGTTTGGTGATTTACGAGCCACAACTTGAGCATGACCTTTGTAAAGTTTCACTTTAGCAGTACCGTTAACCACTTTTTGTGTTTCTTTGATGTAAGCAATGATAGCTTCTGTCGCAGGGCTAAACCACAAAGCATTGTAGATAAGGTTTGACAATTCATTTTCAAGAATTGGTTTGAAATGAGAGACTTCACGTACCAATGTGATGTCTTCGATTTCTTTGTGAGCGGTCAAAAGTGTGATCGCACCGGGGCATTCGTAAATTTCACGTGATTTGATACCAACCAAACGGTTTTCAACGTGGTCAATACGTCCAACACCGTGTTTACCAGCGATTGTGTTTAATTTTTGGATAAGATCTGCCAATTTTAGCTCTTCGCCGTTAAGTGCAACTGGTTTTCCTTCTTTAAATTCAATATCAACAAATTCTGGTGTATCTGGAGCTTCTTCTGGAGAAGTTGTGATACCAAAAGCATCTTCTGGTGCTTGATTCCATGGATTTTCAAGGACACCACATTCATTAGCACGCCCCCAAAGGTTTTGGTCAACTGAATATGGATTATCAAGGTCAGCAGGAACTGGCACACCGTTTGCTTTAGCGTATTCAATTTCTTCTTCACGAGACCATTTCCATTCACGAACTGGAGCGATAACTTTCAATTTTGGATCAAGCGCAGCGATTGCCACTTCAAAACGAACTTGGTCATTCCCTTTACCAGTACAACCGTGAGCGATTGTTGTTGCACCAGTTTTATGAGCGATTTCAACTAATTTTTTAGAAATGATTGGACGGCTAAGTGCTGATACCAATGGGTATTTTTGTTCGTAGTAAGCGTGAGCTTGAAGTGCTGGAAGCACATATTCTTCAGCAAATTCATCTTTAACATCAAGGACGTAAGATTCAACCGCACCGACTTTAAGAGCTTTATCATGAATAAAATCAAGGTCTTTACCTTCGCCGACGTCCATACAAACAGCAACGACATCATAATCTTTCATGAGCCAAGTAATGGCAACTGAAGTGTCAAGACCACCTGAGTAAGCAAGGATAACTTTTTCTTTTGACATAGGAATACTCTCTTTTCTTATTTTGTGTTTTTATCAACTTTATATGTATAATTATACATATTAAAAACAATCCTGTCAACACTTTTTTGAATATTTTTTCAAAAAAAGCAAAATTTTTATGATTTTATAATAACTATACAGTATATATACAAAAATGAGCGATTTTATGCAAAAAAATAACCATCCATAAGTGGATGATTTTTCCTAAATGTCACGATTACTACATTACCATTTATTTAAATAATAACGATATAAACAAAGAAGCTGGACACTTTATCCTAGCTTCTTTTTAGTCTATTATTTCAAGCTGTTAAGCATATTTTCGATGTGTTCAATTGATTTTTCACGACCAAGAAGGTAGATAGTATCTGGAAGTTCTGGACCGTGCATTTCACCTGAAACAGCGATACGAATTGGCATAAAGAGGTTTTTACCCTTGATACCAGTTTCTTTTTGAACAGCTTTGATTTGTGGGAAGATATTTTCTGATTTGAAATCTTCGTCACTCATCGCTTCAAGTCTAGCTTTAAAAGCTTCAAGAACTGTTGGAACGGTTTCACCAGCCATGAATTCTTTTTCAGCATCTGTCAATTCTGGGAAATCTTCGAAGAACAAATCAGTCAATGGAATGATTTCGTCAACAGATTTCATTTGTGGTTTATAAAGTTCAACCAATTTTTCAGCTTTATCAGTCAAACGACCAGCTTCTTCCAAGAATGGTTTCGCCATTGCAAAGATTGTATCAAAATCAGCATTCTTGATGTATTCGTTGCTCATCCAGTCCATTTTCTTTTGGTCAAAGGCAGCTGGAGATTTGCTCAAACGATTTTCATCAAAGAGTTTGATTAATTCTTCACGTGAGAAGATTTCGTCTTCACCACCAGGATTCCAACCAAGAAGAGCGATAAAGTTAAAGACTGCTTCTGGCATGTAACCTTTTTTACGGTAGTCTTCGATAAATTGAAGGGTATTTGTATCACGTTTTGACAATTTTTTACCAGTTTCAGAGTTGATAATCAATGTCATGTGACCGAATTCTGGTGCTTCCCAACCAAGTGCTTCGTAAACCATCAATTGTTTTGGTGTGTTTGCGATATGGTCATCACCACGGATAACATGAGAAATTGCCATCAAATGGTCATCAATAACAACGGCGAAGTTGTATGTTGGGTAACCATCTTTTTTCTGGATAACCCAGTCACCACCGATGTTGCCACCTTCAAATTCGATGTCACCTTTAACGATATCATGCCATTTGTAAATGCCTGATTCGTTAACAGCCAAACGAACCGTTGGAACGATTCCTTTAGCTTCACGTTCTGCGATATAAGCAGCTTTTTCGTCTTCTGACATACCAAGGAATTCGTTGATATAACGGGGTGTTTCACCAGCAGCTTCTTGGCGTTCACGTTCTGCAGCTAATTCTTCTTCAGTAACGTATGATTTGTAAGCTTTACCTTCTGCCAACAATTGGTCAATGTAGTTTTGGTAAATGTCCAAACGTTCTGATTGGCGATATTTTTCATGTGTCTGTGGGCTTTCGTCCCAATCCATTCCCAACCATTTAAGGTTTTCCAATTGTGAACGCTCACCGTCTTCGACATGACGTTTACGGTCAGTATCTTCGATACGGATAACAAAATCACCACCATGGTGACGAGCATAAAGATAATTAAAGAGCGCAGTACGCGCATTTCCAATGTGTAAAAGTCCTGTTGGACTTGGTGCATAACGCACGCGAATTTTCTTAGGCATTTTCGTCTCCTGTTGAATTTCAATCATTTCTATTATAGCACAATATTTATCCTTGGAACAAAAAATCAGCTGAAAACAGCTGATTTCCTACGTATCTTTCAACATTTGATTTCCAGCAAGTTTTGATTTCTTGCTGTTAACCTAAAACGATCTATTTCCAGACCATTACTTTCCAACTCTATAATCAGCTTGAGGCAGAGCTACTTGATGATTCGATTGCTTTGACGTAGTCGATAGCAATCACTAGCGAAATCACTAAATCAAAAAGACTGTCATCGTAAATATCAACATGGTAAGTCGAGGCTATCTTGAACCATTCTTGATGAATACTTGCCACTTCACGCCCTTGGTCAAGCAGACTAAAATTCATATTCCAAATGTCTCCAGCCACTTCCAAACCAAAATCAGAAATAGCATATTTAGCTTTAAGCAATGAAAAACGTTGTTGAATCGTAATCTGTTTACCGTCCACAAAAGTCACCGTAAACCGTTGAAAAGGAAAGCTAAAATGATGTTTGATATGACTAACAAACTGCCCTTGACTGTCAGAAATCGTGAATTCCTTTAAAAACTTTAAAAATGATCCTTGAACGTGATAGACAAGTTGACCAGTTTCGTCTTTAATATCAAATTTGCCAGCTAATGACCAGAGTTTTTGTTTAATCTCAAAACTTCTCATCTTACACACCCTAATATTTTCAATTTATTCATCCCAATATGCCAATACAAAGTTGCATTACTGCCTCGACAACTATCAATAAACGGCCGAAAATTCATCTTTATTTGATTTCTCTCATGCGTCCTGTGTCCACGTCATAAACAGCTCCCGAAATCACAACATCCTCTGGAATTAAGGGAGAATTTCGCAAAATAGCAATGTCCTCACGCACACTTTCTTCCACATCAGAAAACGGTAAAAAATCTTTATCATGGACATCAACACCCAAATCACGCTCTAACTGTGCTGCAAAAGCTTCATTTGTAAAACTTTGTGCCCCACAATCTGTGTGATGAAGAACTACAATTTCACGTGTCCCCAATTGTTGCTGAGAAATCACCAAAGAACGGATCATATCATCAGTCACACGACCGCCAGCATTTCGCAAAATATGAGCATCACCAAGCGCTAACCCCAAAGCCTGTGCCACATGTAGACGAGAATCCATACAAGTCACAATAGCAACATGCGTTTTGGGCTTCTGTGGCAAATGCTCTGTACCATGTAAATCAGCATAAGCTTGGTTGGTTTTTAAAAAATTTTCAAAATAAGACATCAAAAATCCTCCTTGACTACGTGACTAATAAAGTTTTTCTTATCTTATCATTTTTCATACCTCTTGTCGCCTAAAATGACTTTAAATGAGGAAATAAAAAAGCGGAAATGCTCTTCCACTTTTTACGCAAAAACTTGTTTGAGAACTTCACCCACGGTTGTCACACCAATGACTTGAATATTGTCTGGAATATCAATACCTGACAGGGAGTTTTTAGGAGCATAAACTTTGGTAAAACCAAGTTTTGCTGCTTCGTTGATACGTTGCTCAATACGTGTCACACGACGAATTTCGCCTGTCAAACCAATTTCACCGATGAAGGCTTCTTGTGGATTTGTTGGCTTTTCTTTATAGCTTGACGCAATAGCTACCGCTACTGCCAAATCAATCGCTGGCTCATCAAGTTTAACACCACCAGCCGATTTCAAATAAGCATCTTGATTTTGCAATAAAAGTCCACAACGTTTTTCAAGCACCGCCATAATAAGGCTAACACGGTTAAAATCCAGTCCTGTCGTGGTGCGTTTGGCATTTCCAAAGACTGTCGGCGTTACCAAAGCTTGGACTTCCGCCAAAATTGGACGGCTACCTTCCATGGTAACCACGATAGCTGACCCCGTTGCACCGTCCAAACGTTCTTCTAAGAAAACTTGGCTCGGATTAAGCACTTCAACAAGACCACCAGATTGCATTTCAAAAATGCCGATTTCGTTAGTTGAACCAAAACGATTTTTCACAGCACGTAAAATACGGAAAGTGTGATGACGTTCCCCTTCAAAATAAAGCACCGTATCCACCATATGCTCAAGCATGCGCGGTCCTGCAAGCTGCCCTTCCTTAGTCACGTGACCAACGATAAAGGTTGCAATATTATTTGTCTTAGCCAGTTGCATCAACTCTGCAGTCACTTCACGTACTTGTGATACCGACCCTTGAACCCCAGAAATATCAGGGCTCATAATGGTCTGAATCGAGTCAATAATTAAGAAATCAGGCTGAATTTGCTCAATCTGTGCGCGAATGGCTTGCATATTCGTTTCAGCATAAAGGTAAAATTCATTGTCAATGTCGCCGAGACGCTCACTACGTAGTTTAATCTGCTCTGCTGATTCTTCCCCAGAAACGTAAAGAACCGTTCCCTTATCTGCAAGTTGAATAGATACCTGCAAAAGAAGCGTTGATTTTCCGATACCTGGGTCACCACCGATAAGTACCAAACTACCTGGCACCACACCGCCACCAAGCACGCGGTTAAATTCATCCATGCTAGTCTTGGTGCGTGAATAATGAATCGAGCTAACATCCTTTAACTTAGTCGGTTTGCTTTTTTCACCCGTCAAACTAACACGCGCATTTTTGACTTCTTGCACCTCAACTTCTTCAACAAAAGACGTCCAAGACGAACAATTCGGACAACGTCCCAAATATTTCGGAGAATGGTAGCCACACTCCTGACAAATAAATATTGCTTTTTTCTTAGCGATAACTCACGACCTCCTTTGTGTTTTTCAATGGTTTTGCTGTATTCTTATTTCCCTGTTGACCCAAAGCCGCCTGTACGAACGCCGTCTGCTTGGTCACCGTCTGCAACCAAGAAAGGCATGAAAACACCTTGAACAATACGTTCACCAGCTTCGACCACAACAGTCTCATTAGTGATATTTTTCATTTGTGCAAAAATGTGACCTTCATTAGCAGGATTGCCATAATAATCACCGTCAATGACACCTACCGAATTAATCAAAACCAAGCCTTTTTTACGCGGATTTGAAGAACGGTCAAAAAGATAAAGCACCTCACCAGCTTGCATGTAAGCTTTGACACCAGTTGGCACTAATTTAATCTCACCAGCTACAATTTCTGTTGTTTCCGCAGCTTTCAAATCATAGCCTGCAGCGTGTGCTGTTTCTCGCTTTGGTAGCAATGTTTCATCAGTAAATGGTGAAACCAATTCAAATCCTCTAATTTTACTCATTTTGTCTTATATTTATATTAGCGGGTAGCTCCCGCCAGTATAAACCCTTTCTTTCATTATTTTTTAGATTTGTTTTATACTTAGTTCAGCGCTGTGGATTAGTATCATTTCTCAATCGCTTAGACGATTTCAGAAAGGATCTAACCACAGCTTTTTGTTTCAATTGGTAATGAGTTTGATAACGCTAGACGTTTAATCTTCAGTAAGGTAACAAGGCAAAAAGTAAGTGGATACCAAGTGGGCTTAATACTTAATATCTGGAGGTACTCTTATGCTCTATGTTGGCATTGATGTCGCTAAAAACAAACACGATGTGACAGTTATTGATAATACAGGGAAAATGGTATTGAAACCTATCACTATTACAAACCGTAAACAAGGATTTGAACTACTTCATAACACCTTGAAACAGCTTAGACAAGACTGTCTTATCGCCATGGAAGATACTGGACATTATGCCTTAAATCTCTTAACATTCTTACATCAGAAAAACTATACGATTTACACCTATAACCCCTTACTCATCAAAGAATTCACAAAATCTCTCTCACTTCGTAAAACGAAAACAGATAAGAAGGACGCACGTACAATAGCTCTTAAGTTACTTTCTGACCCTAGTCGTGACCTCTTTAAGCACGATAATAAACAAGAAGAACTTAAAATTATGACACGTCACATGAATCGTTTAAAGAAACATCAATCAGATTGGAAAGTCCAATATACCAAGTGTTTAGATATCATTTTCCCTGAACTACATCAAGTCGTTACGAAACACTCTGACTATGTCTATGAGTTGCTCAAACGTTTTCCTTCTCCTGAGAAAATGGTAACTGCTGGATTTGATAAACTTATTGAGATTAAACGATTAACAGCTAAACATGCGTTGGATATTCTCGAACTAGCTCCAAATTCTATTGGCACAACTTCTTTTGCTCGTGAATTTGAATTGGTTGAAATCATTGAGAACATCCAACACTACGAAAAACTCATCAAACAAGCTGAAAAGAAGATTGATGAGTTGATGGCTGAGCTCAACTCGGTCATCACTACGGTACCAGGAATTAGTAATCGCCTTGGATCTGTCATCTTAGCTGAAATCAGAAATATTAATACTTTCACTAATCCAGCTCAACTACAAGCTTTTGCAGGATTAGAACCCTCTATCTACCAATCTGGACAACTAGATACTCAAGGTAAAATGGTCAAACGAGGCTCATCGCATCTACGTTGGGCACTCATACAAGCTGCTATTAAAGTAGCTAGATACTCCCCTACGTTTAAAGCTTA
>NZ_NETH01000047.1 GCF_003337175.1 Streptococcus gallolyticus | reverse complement strand
CAGAGTGTTTCGTAACGACTTGATGTAGTTCAGGGAAAATGATATCTAAACACTTGGTATATTGGACTTTCCAATCCGATTGATGTTTCTTTAAACGATTCATGTGACGTGTCATAATTTTAAGTTCTTCTTGTTTATTATCGTGCTTAAAGAGGTCACGACTAGGGTCAGAAAGCAACTTAAGAGCTATTGTACGTGCGTCCTTCTTATCCGTTTTCGTTTTACGGAGTGAGAGAGACTTTGTGAATTCTTTGATGAGTAAGGGATTATAGGTGTAAATCGTATAGTTTTTCTGATGTAAGAACGTTAAGAGATTTAAGGCATAATGTCCAGTATCTTCCATGGCGATAAGACAGTCTTGTCTAAGCTGTTTCAAGGTGTTATGAAGTAGTTCAAATCCTTGTTTACGGTTTGTAATAGTGATAGGTTTCAATACCATTTTCCCTGTATCATCAATAACTGTCACATCGTGTTTGTTTTTAGCGACATCAATGCCAACATAGAGCATAAGAGTACCTCCAGATATTAAGTATTAAGTCCACTTGGTATCCACTTACTTTTTGCCTTGTTACCTTACTGAAGATTAAACGTCTAGCGTTATCAAACTCATTACCAATGAAAACAAAAAGCTGTGGTTAGAGCCTTTCGTAAATCGTCAAGCGATTGGAGGATAGAAACTAATCCACAGTGGCTTTTTCCAAGTATAACACTTGGGCTTTGGCAGTAGCTAACTGCACTAAATATAATATAAGGAAAGGAGATCGACTAATGACTACACTTGTTTTAAGAGAATAGTGATAATTTTAATCTAAATCTAAATAGATAAATTGATAAGCTTTACTTAGGAGGAATTCAACATGAAAAAATTATCAAAAGTAGTTATTTTGGGCGCTTCGTGCCTATTATTAGCAGCTTGTCGCAATGCAAATAATAGCATATCTGATGCATCGACGTTTAAGGCTTCTATCGAACTAACCATTTCAAGTGGAGACATTAAGGGGAAAAAAGATACAGATAATGACGTTTTGGAATGGTTAGGCATTCCTTATGCTACTGCAGATAGATGGCAAGCTCCAGAAAATGTTACCAAGTGGAGTGGTACCTTTGATGCGACTGAGTATGGTGATGTGGCTATTCAACTCGCAAATGGTGCAGTGACTGGTAGCGAGGATGCTCTTAACCTTGATGTTGTTAGACCAGATTCAGAAGAAGCAGATTTACCAGTTATCGTCTATCTTCACGGAGGAAATAATCAAACGGGTAGTTCTCAGGAAATCAAAGGAAGTAGCTTTGTCAATGACATTAATGCAGTCTATGTATCCGTTAATTATCGTTTAGGTGCTTTAGGTTTTAATCCGCTAGAAGCCTTAAAAACAGGTACTAATGAAGAAAATTCAGGAAACTATAGTCTTTTAGATATAGCTACCGCTTTGGATTGGGTCGAAAAAAATATCGAGACTTTTGGTGGCGATAAGGATAACGTGACCTTAGCGGGCTTCTCTGCTGGAGGACGCGATGTTATGGCAACTCTCATTTCTCCACTGTTTGAAGGTAAGTACGATAAGGCAATCTCCTTTAGTGGGGGGATGACCCTTTCAGATGAAGCAGAGAGCCAAGATATCTTTGCAACTGCAATTGCACCACTTGTTGTTGAAGATGGCGTCAAACCCACCGAAGAAGCAGCTAAAGCTTGGTTGTTAACAAAGGGGGCTGATGTGGAAGATTATTTAAAAGGTATTTCGGCAGAACGGCTAGCAAGTTTGATGGGAAATGCTGCGATTCGTATGAGTGTCTTTCCTCATCTTTATAAAGATGGAACGGTCATTCCAGAAGAAGGGTTTGATACTGAAACCTATAATGATGTCCCACTGATGTTGGTAACAGGAAAGAATGAATTTTCTCTCTTTGCTGCTTATGATAATCGCTTTGCTTCTGATTTTACAAGTGGAGAACTCTTTGCAGATGAAGAAAAATTAGCAGAGTTTACTTATGTTAAACGTTATGGGGGACAGCTCTATCGACTAGCTAATGGTGTTGAAAGCGCTAGAACCATATCTGATAAATACAGCTCTGACATTTACATCGGAGAAATAGCCTATGGTGATAATAGTGAAGTAACGCCAGATTTAGCAAGAACCTTTGGTGCTTTCCATGGTATTTTTGAGCCAATGCTGCAAATACCATCTAACTATGCAACTATCATTGGGGATGCCTTTGAAACAGAAGGTACAGCAACTATGTCAGCTGATTTTAAAGCTTATCTCAAGCATTTCCTTGCTTCAGGAAATCCTAATGCCGATGGCTTAACAGAATGGGAAGCTTGGACAAGTGCCAATCAAGTTTTATCTATCGATGCTAGTACAGATAGCGCCCAAATTAAATCAAGTGCTGATACTGACACAGCATCTGATATTTTAGAAGCCATGTCGGCTGACACCAGCTTGTCAGAAGAAACTAAAAAAGAACTGGATACAACAGTTTTGAATGGACGCTGGTTCAGCTTAGCCATTGATGAAAAATATGATGAGGAGTAGAATATGAATTGGAAAAAGCTGGTAATCTTGGGGGGCAACTTTGGCTTGTTTTGGTTTGGTAGACTATTTAGCTACTTTTCCATCTTTATCAAGCACAGAAAAATCAAGGTTAAGTAGTCAGTCTAATACTGCATCGCTATCACGACAGATGGTGAAGTAGATGATATGAACGCCATGATTCGTTATCTTTATTGTTCAAATGAACTGGATCTTACAGGGATCGTACTGACAAGCTCAACTTATCATTATGCTGGTGATGACAAAAGGCATTGCAGCTTACCGTTGGACAGGGACAGACTGGATTTATAATATGCTGGATGCTGATGAAGAGATTCAACCTAATCTGTCAAAATACGCTAACATGTTGGATGACAGCTATAAACAATGATTTTGCTGCACGTGCTGATTGGGGTGCTAAGAATTATGAAGACGCCAATCATACCCCTGAAGCAAGTGTTACCGAAAGGAATCCACTAACAGCTAAGGCAGGTGAAAACATTAGCTTACCAGCGGAAGCCATTGACCCAGACGGTGACAACTTAACCTACAACTGGTGGCGCTATATTTGAAGCAAATACTAACCAAGAGTATACGGGAGATAGCCAAGCTACAGAAACGATTGATGAAGAGCCAGGCTTATCTTTAGGTTGGGTGCGCACTCTGGATGATGGGGAAGTTGTTGACCCAATAGCATTAGAAAATGCTGATACCAAAACAGTTAGCTTTAGGATACTAAGTCTGGTGATACTTTCCGTATGATTTTAGAAGTACAAGATGATGGTGACCATACGCTGAAAGTTTACCAGAGTGTTGTGATTACTGTGAAATAAGGTATCAAAACTTCGAATGATAGTATTCGGACTTTTTCTATGGATGAGGTCCAATATAGTTTGCTTTCTTGAATTGTTTGCGGTATGAGCTAGGCGTTAGTTTATAATAACGCTTAAATTGCCGATTGAAGTTTGATAAGTTGTTAAAGCCAACAGCAGTGGCAATTTCTAAAATGGGATCAGTTGTATTAATTAATAAATCACAGGCCTTGCTCAAGCGAATGCGAATGATAAATTCAGTGCAGGAGATGCCAGTGTGTTGTTTAAAAACTGCCATAAAGTGCGTTTTGCTGTAACCCATAAATTGTGAAAGGAAATCAATCGAGAGATTTTTTTGATAATTATTATTAATGTAATCAATCAATTCACGAATTTGCTCGTTTTTGCGGTAGGCGTCATCGGTATTTTTACGCAGCACATAACGGTGGTAAAACAGGAGATATAATAATTCGTTTAATTTTGATTTGAGTAGTAGTTCAAAATGACGTCCTTCGTTTTTAGAAAGCTCAAAAATGGTAAAGAGACATTCTTTGATATCCTCATACCCTGGCATTCCTGGTTGGATGCGTGGGACAAACTTATAAAGACTGGTTTGTAGTGGCTGTAAATACCTTAGACTGACTTGGTCAACGGTAGAATGTCCAATCATATCGAGGTGGAATCGGAAAGTATCAGTAACGTGTTTTTGGTTTTCAAGTGGGTGAATTGAATGCATTCCATTTGGACGGATGAGGATAATATCACCTGCTTGACTATTAAAATAATCATAATCAATGTGAAAACGGGCTGAACCTTCATAGATATAGTTGATTTCTATTTCTGGATGCCAATGGAAAAGGACATCAGGATGCCCATTTTTAATTACCGTGCTGTGGTAATCATAAGGTAAGAGATGTTTGTTTTGGTCTATTTTTATTTCCAATGAATCAGTATTATTTTTCATATATTCATCATCCCAATCATAGTATAGTATTATTATGTAATGTTATTATATCAAAATCGACCAAAATTTGGGAACGGATACGTTGACTTTTTCCAAAAATTTTCATGTCAATACCATGTGAAAGTATCATAATCTAAAAGGATAATGTTAGCGTTATCTTGGTTAAGGCTTTATAATTTAGGAGAGGTCATGACCAAGGCCTCTCAAGAATAGACGCTAGAGTATGTGTGAAACTGGATTTGGCAAACCTACCACCTATACTCTCAGAAACGCCACCGAGGCAATCTAATCTCCTTTGTTTCAGGTGGTGTTTTTGGTTGCTGCTAAACTATCACTTTATGGTTAGTAAATGCTGTAAATTGAGTTATGCCCTTGAACTATGTCGGCTTAAACATAGTAAATAAAGCGGTAAATCACAACCCTTTAAGGGGAAACCGCATGGATGACCTGAAAAAACGTTGTTAGCTGGTATTAGTTTGACAGTAATGATTTTGGAAAGCTGCGCTACAAATCAAAGTATTTTTCGTAAATTAGCGCCAAAAGTTGACTTGACGATACTTGCTAAAAATGATTTCCTAGAAAACATGGCTCTAGGCATGTTAAGACAAGTTTTGAACAGGGAACTATTTTTATCAATTGAAAAACGAGAAAAATATTCCAACTTGGCTGAATCAACTACTTGAACAGATGCTCAATGGTCGGATTTTAATCAATCATGACATTTATGATTGATTAAGATCGTATTAATACCGTCAGTCAGATAGCTAATCGCCTTGTTGTGAGCATTTTAGTCTTGGCAGTTATGTTAACCGTAGCTCTGCTTAGTTTTAATGTCGCAATGCAAGAAATTTCCAAATGTCTTTTTGGTCTTGCTGCTCTTTTATTGGTATAGGAGCTTGTCTTGATGTTTAAACATAAATAAAGATGTCAACAATTTCCTAATAACTTAGGAAATTTTTTCTATTCTCGTTTTTGTAACCGCTTGCTATAATATTCTTGTATTAATCGAGGAGGTTATGTTATGTCTAAATTACCAGAAAACTTTTTATGGGGTGGCGCAGTTGCTGCTCATCAACTTGAAGGCGGTTGGCAAGAAGGCGGTAAAGGCGTAAGCGTTGCTGATGTGATGACCGCTGGGCGTCATGGTGTCGCACGTGAGATTACTGACGGTGTTATCGAAGGAAACTATTATCCAAACCATGAAGCGATTGATTTTTATCATCATTACAAGGAAGATATTGCCTTGTTTGCTGAAATGGGCTTTAAATGTTTCCGTACGTCAATTGCATGGACACGGATTTTTCCAAATGGTGATGAGTTAGAGCCCAATGAAGCTGGTTTGCAATTCTATGATGATTTGTTTGATGAATGTTTGAAATATGGCATTGAACCAGTTGTGACCTTGTCACATTTTGAATTGCCTTTCCATTTGGTGAAAGCATACGGTGGCTTCACCAATCGTAAAGTAATTGATTTCTTTGTCCGTTTTGCTGAAACGTGTTTCCGTCGTTACAAAGACAAAGTCAACTATTGGATGACGTTTAATGAGATTAATAACCAAGCCAATTACCAAGAAGATTTTGCACCCTTTACGAATTCTGGGATTGTTTATAGAGAAGGCGATGACCGCGAAGCGATTATGTATCAAGCTGCGCATTATGAATTGGTAGCGTCAGCGCGTGCGGTTAAAATCGGTCATGAAATCAATCCTGATTTCCAAATTGGTTGTATGATTGCTATGTGTCCGATTTATCCAGCAACTTGCAATCCCAAAGACATTTTAATGGCTCAAAAAGCAATGGAAAAACGTTATTATTTCGCTGACGTTCATGTGCATGGCTATTATCCCAATCATATTTTGAAATACTGGCAACGTAAAGAAATCAAGGTTGATGTGACAGAAGAAGATTTGGCTGATTTGAAAGCTGGCACAGTTGATTATATCGGTTTTTCATATTATATGTCATTTGCGATTGATGCACACCGTGACAACAATCCACACTTTGATTATTTAGAAACAGAAGATTTGGTCCGAAATCCATATGTAAAAGCGTCAGAATGGGATTGGCAAATTGACCCAGAGGGGCTTCGTTACAGCTTGAACTGGTTGACAGATATGTACCATTTGCCACTTTTTATCGTTGAAAATGGTTTTGGTGCGATTGACCTCGTTTCAGCTGATGGTATGGTGCATGATGATTATCGCATTGCTTATCTTGGTGCTCATATCAAAGAAATGATTAAAGCTGTTGATGAGGACGGCGTTGACTTGATTGGTTACACACCGTGGGGGTGTATTGACCTTGTTTCAGCTGGTACGGGTGAAATGCGCAAGCGTTATGGTTTTATCTACGTTGATAAAGATGATGACGGTAATGGTACTTATAAACGCTCACCGAAACTTTCATTTGATTGGTATAAAAAAGTTATTGCTTCTAATGGTGAGGACGTTTGAGTAACTTTATAAGACTGCAATCTCCTGTCTCATAAAGGTTTTTGTTAGATGAGAAAGGATGACTGATGATTGGATTAACCACTAATCAAGTTCAGGTTATCTATCCAAAATGATATACCTTTGTTTGAAAAGAACATACTTTTAAGAAACAAACATTTTTTGGTCAGTAAATCAAGAAAAACTCAGGCGAAAAAAATAACTTTTTCGTCTGTTTTTTAGTTTTATGCCACAATCATTACGGAAATTGTAAGCCTCTTAATCTTGATTTTCCGCACTTGGTGACGTATTTTCCTTATCAAAGAGGAAAAAGAGTCCATTTACTTTGTGTAAGCGTTTTTATAAAATAAACGTGTAAAAAAAACAAAGGAGATTCACATTATGGCTAAAAAAGCTTTAATTATCTGTGCTGGTGGGATGTCATCATCAATGATTGCCAAAAAGACAATGACACTCCTCCAAGAACAAGGAAACGACATTGAGATGGATGCTGTTGGCGTTCCAGAAGGACAAAAACGCATCGAAGCGGATAAGTATGATTTGTATCTGGTCAGTCCACAAACGAGAATGAATTTCAAGCAATTGGCTGATGCAGCAGCAAAAACAAACAAGCCAATCGTACAAATTCCACCACAAGCTTACATTCCAATTCCAATGGGAATCGAAAAAATGGCTGCTTTGGTGACGGAAAATATCTAAAGTGATGTGCTATAATGGTTCTATTAGTGTTTGGAGGTGTCTTTTTCTGTGTTAACTAAAAAAGAAAAGCAGATTATCCAATATCTGATGAAAGATAGGGATACATTTGTTACGAGTAAAGAACTAGCAGCACATTTGAACTGTTCGGACAGAACCATTAGAACTTACTATAAAACACTTGCTGACAAATTAGAGGAGTATTCTGGAATTGATTTGATTTCCAAACAAGGTCATGGCTATCAGTTAAATATTTTAGACGACAATGCTTTGGCTGATTTCTTAGAAGAAAATCACATTAATCATCAGGCTAATTATCAAAGCATTACGGATATCAATGACCGTTATAATTATCTACTAAACAAACTTTTGTTTGAGCAAAATGACATTTATTTTGACGATTTAGTCGATGAATTATATGTCAGTCGGTCAACGCTATCTAGTGACTTTAAAAAGATAAGACAAAACTTTAAACCATATCATCTAAAGATTGAAAGTAAGGCTAATAAGGGTGTTTACGTAACAGGGACAGAACGTGATAAACGCCGCTTCATCATGGATTACTTTGTTTCGTCTGGTTTTATGGATACCATGCACGCTTATGTTGATAATGAACTGCTCAATCAGCGGATTTCATTTGAAGAAGTGACCATTATTGTGCTTGATGAATGTCGAGAAGGTGGGCTCAAGCTATCGGATTTTGTGATTCAGAATGTGGTGATTCATATCGCTTTAACTATTCGTCGCATTACGGAAGGATTTAAAATCAGTAAATTAGAAGAGGAAGGGCTAAAGTTACGTGAATTACCAGAACGGCAGATTGCTAACAATATCTTAAAACGTGTGTCCTTATCAACAGAGATTGCTTTTCCAGTCGAAGAAGTAGACTATATCACACTTCATTTGATTTCAAAAGGGCATGGAAATGGCGGTTATATTTCTGGAATAAGGCAAGACCAGATGCGCCGCGAGCTCTTAGATAGTATCAGAAAAATCAATCCAGAAGTTAAAAATGATTTTCAGTTAATTGAAGGACTTTTGGCACATCTATCTACTCTGCTGATTCGTTTGGAGGGTAAGGTGGTCTTGGAAAATCCTTTGACAGCGGAAATTCAAGCCAATTACCAAGAAATGTATCAACTGGCAGAGCAAGTCATTACCACAATGCCCACTTTTCAATCTTTTTCGCTAAAGCCAAATGAAATTGCCTATATTGCGCTACATTTCATGGCGGCTAAAGAACGCTACAAAGAAGAGCAAAAATACAAAGCCCTTGTCATTTGTGCAACAGGCTATGGAAGTGCTCAAATGTTAAAAAGTAGGATTGAAAATGAACTGGGAAATGTCATTGCGATTACGGATGTAATTGGCTATTACGACATAAATGATGAAAACTTGAGAGGGATTGACCTTATCGTCTCTGCGATTGATTTGTCAAATTTGATTTTTAATATTCCCGTTTTCACTGTATCAGTCTTTTTAACGGATGGGGAATTACAAGGCATTAAGCAAGGACTTGCTCAGCTAAGTAGGTCAAACTCAGTGAGAAAAAGGGAAGATGGGGCATCCGACTTTAGTGTCGGGGAAGTATTTGATAACTATTTTTCAAAGGAGTCTTTCTTTATCCTATCCAATGTTTCTAAAGATGCGCTCTTAAGAAAGTTGGTTAACAGTATTTCACAAAACGAAAATAGTACATTTGGCAAACGATTGCTTGATTTAATCAAGCAACGTGAAGCAATGAGTTCTATTATCTTTGGGGAGCAGATTGCCGTTCCCCATCCCATAAAAGCTGTTGCCAGTAAACATCATTTTGCAGTTGCTCTAATTCCAGATGGGGTATTCTGGGATGAAGCCTATCCGTCAGTCAAGCTTGTCTTTTTAATGTCCATGTCGATTCATGAAAATGATGGCTTGCCAGAGATAACCGCTGCTATTGTTGATTTGGTTGATAATACAGCCCTGCAAGAGCAACTATTAGCCTGCCAATCATTTGAAGAATTTAGAACATTATTTTTAAAACTAAAGGAAGGTAGGATTATATGACATCAGAAGAGTTACAAGTCGCAGCATTTGAAATTATCTTAAATTCTGGCAATGCCAGAACAATGGTTCATGAAGCCTTTGACGCCATGCGTAAAGGCAATTATGAACTGGCAGAACAGAAGTTACAAGAATCAAATGACGAATTTTTGAAAGCTCATCAGGCACAAACCAATTTGCTACAAGAGTATGCAGGTGGTCAAGAGATTAAGGTTGAAATCATCATGGTTCACGCCCAAGACCATTTGATGACAACGATGACACTGCGAGAAGTTGCGCTTGAAATGCTAGCCTTATATCAAAAAGTTAATTAGTTGAGAGGGGATAAATGATGGTAGCTTTAACAGAACAAGAGAAAAAGAAGTTAGATGAAACAAGACGTGAAAATGGGATAAAAAATATGTATTACACACGTTATTTCCTAATTCGTTATGTGGTAGCATTTTTCTTCTTTGTCAATCTCTATTGGATATTGATGTTTTTCTCTACTGATAATGTGAGTTTCATTGTTATCCCTTTCTTTATGGCTATATTCGGTGCCATTTGTATGTGGGAACAATCACGGATGTATTCAAGAGAACAAAAACCAGCTGTTAAGACAAAACTGTATTTTCAACTGATTGTTGCAGTAAATATTGTCTTAATTTTAGCGACTTTGTTTAACCAATATCATTATTTTTACCCATTCTTGTCTGAATCTACGACGACTCAAATTTTTCTTATCGTGATGTTATTACTTGGGATTCTTATGGCATCATGGATGCTAGTAAAATTAGGACGTATTCATCACAATTCAGATAAGCAATATTATCGTATTCAACAATATTTGGCATCACTAAATTAATCAATCACAAACATTCTATAGTTTTTAGGAGGAGTAAAAGATGTTTGAATTTCTAGAAAAGTACCTAATGGGACCAATGGGAAAAGTTTCTACTTGGCGTCCTGTTCGTGCCATTGTTGCCGCTGGTATGGCAAGTATTCCTTTCACCATTGTTGGGTCAATGTTCCTTGTATTGAGTATTATCCCACAAGCATTTCCGATTCCAGCCTTGACCACACTTTGGGCAAACTCGGTTGATAAGATTGCACCACTATACTTGCAAGCTTACAACTGTACTATGGGGATTTTATCTCTTTACTTTGCTATTGTTATTGGTTATGAATATACTAAAATTTTTGCAGAAGAAGATGACTTGAATGTAGATCCTGTTTATGGTGCTTTGCTTTCTGTATTTGCTTTCTTCTTAACCATTCCAGAATTGTTAGTTTCAAATGGTGCGTTTGATTACCTTAACGTTGACGGTGCTACTATCAATGGTTGGACAATCGGTGGTAATAGCTTGGATCGTTTGTCAACATCAGGTATGTTTACGGCTATCTTGATGTCAATTCTTGCTGTTCAACTTTATAAAACATGTATCAAACGCAATTGGGTGGTAAAAATGCCAGAAGCTGTTCCAGAAGGTGTTTCACGTTCATTCTCAGCTTTGATTCCAGCAGGTGTTGTAGCCATTGTTGTTCTTGTTATTAACGGTATCTTTGTTGTTTTAGGTACTGATATTTACAACGTTGTTGCTATTCCATTTAGTTTCGTTAAGAACGTTGCCAATTCATGGCTTGGTATTGTGGTTATTTACCTCCTTGTTCACGCTTTGTGGATTGTTGGTATTCATGGTGCAAATATCGTTATGGGGCTTGTTAACCCAATCCTTTTAGCAAATATGGCAGAAAACGTTGACGGTGCACATATTGCATACGCTGGTGAATTTACGAATTCATATGTCACAATCGGTGGTTCTGGTGCGATGCTCCTTACTTGTGTATGGTTGGCTTTTGCAGCTAAATCATCTCAACTTAAAATGCTTGGACGTGCAGCTATGGGGCCTGCTATCTTCAACATCAATGAACCATTAATTTTTGGTCTTCCAGTTGTCTATAACCCAACACTTGCATTGCCGTTTATGCTTGCACCAATTGTTAGTGCAACAATTGGTTATTGGTCAGTTAAGATTGGATTTGCCGCCGTATCAATCATTCAAACACCATGGCCAACCCCAATTGGTTTAGGTGCCTATGTTGGTTCAGGTGGTAGTGTTGGTGCCTTACTTACAGCTCTTGTCTGTGCGGCAGCTGCATTCTTGGTTTGGTTCCCATTCCTTAAAATGTATGACAACCAACTTCTTAAAGAAGAAGGCGTTGAAGCTTAAGCCACTGCATCTTGCTTATTACAACTATATAAATAATGAGGTTGGGCACTTTTGTCTAAACCTCTTTTTCATAGAAGGGACGTGAAAATATGGGAGAATTAGGAATTTCTATCTATCCATCAAAATCAAATTTAACTGAGATGAAAGATTATATAGCGCAAGCGGCTGAGATAGGTTATCAACGTATTTTTACCTCGATGCTAGAGGTAGCAGATAATCCAAGTGAAACAATTGGAAGATTTAAAGAAATCATTGACTATGGAAATCAACTCGGGATGAAAACGTCGCTTGATGTTAATCCTAAATTGTTTGCAAAATTCGGTATTTCTTACCAGGATTTGCAATTTTTTAGCGATTTAGGTATTTGGTCCGTTCGGTTAGATGAAGGGTTTACGGGGCTTGAAGAAGCCAGAATGGCAATGAATCCTTTTGGAATTTTAATCGAACTCAATATTTCACGAGGGCAACATTACATTGATATGGTCGTGGATTTTGGAGCTGATAAGAATCGGATAATTGGCTCACATAATTTTTATCCTCAAGCTTATACAGGCTTGGACTTTGATTATTTTGTGCAAACTGCAGAGCAATATAAATCACATCATTTGCGCACAGCAGCCTTTGTTGATTCAATGAATGGTTCGGTTGGTCCATGGCCAGTATCTAACTTGATGGTGAGCACAGAAATTCAAAGACAGTTACCAATAACAGAACAAGTTCAGCTACTTAAAATGACAGATGTGATAGACGATATTATTATCAGCTCGTCATTTTTACCTAAAGAAGAGTTAGCAGCAATCTATCACGTATTTTATTCAACTATTCCAATATTGTCGGTTCATTTAGCTAAAAATGTGACAGAAGTGGAAAAAGATGTTATTTTCACCCCTTTACACATGTACCGTGGAGATTATTCTGGCTATATGATTCGGTCGTCAGAAACGCGTATTGCTTATAAAGACTCAAATTTTCCAACACATGGCATACAATCTTTGAAAAAAGGTGACATTACGATTTGTAATAATGCAGCTGGTCAGTACAAGGGAGAATTACAGATTGTGCTAAAAGACCACCCAAATGATGGTAGCTTTAATCTTGTTGGCAGAATTAAACAGAACAATTTGCCGATACTGGATTTATTGAAACCATGGCAACAGTTTAAATTACAAATAAGTAGTTAAGCTCAAAAGAGCCTGAGACAAAAAGTTTTTCTCAAGCAATAACAATAATAGAGGCTCGCCTTTTTGGTGAGTCTCTATTTAGCTTATCGGTCGTTTCTTATTGTATTTCAGGAGATTGTTGGCCATGAGCACCAATCCCATATCAATGGTGACCTGGCGTTTCCCCTTAGTTGACATCTCTTGTAGCCCAAACAAGCCTTTATCTGGCCAAAGACAGGCTCGACATCTACCTTGCGTTTGGCAAAGATGCGACTGCCTTCTTGAGATAAAAGCGATTTTCTCTCTTTTGCTTTGAGTTCTTGGTACCTCTTGTTTAGATATAGCCCTTTTTGAGGGGCTAATTCAGGGTACTGCGCTTGATACACACTAATTTCTTGTTCAAAACCAGTTGAGGTTTTTTGATGTTTGACATGATGAAACAGATAGCGCCACCCCTCGGGATGGGTATAGCTATCCTCAATGGCGTCATAAGTTAGGTTCTTAAGTGTCACCAATTCTTCCATTTTTAACTGGAGACTGAAAGCAATAAAGAGGTCACGGATGAGCTTTTCCATACCTTCTGCCACACGAAAACGATTGATCGTGCGATAAGACACCACCAATTGACCGGTCAGGTATTGCATGGCTAGATTTTCCACCATCATCTTCTCAATCTTACGACCCGAGAAAACACCTTGAGAATAGGCGAATACTAAAGCAGACAGCAGCAGTTTGGGATGATAGGATGGTCGCCCAAAAGTATGGTAAAAGGCATCAAAATGACGCTCTTCTAGGTCGTTTATCACTTTTTCTATCGTGAAAACGACATGGTTTTGAGGTAGAACACAAGCTAGTTCTAGTGGTAATATGGTTTGATTTGTGTTATAGTGAATATGCATGAGATAGCCTTTCTAAGAGATTTTGTACAATTCTATTTTACCAAGTCTATCTCAGTCATGCAAAAAGCAACAGCCAATCCGTTGCTTTTTTTGATGGTGTGAAGGACTTTTGTCCCAAGCTCGATTTTTGTTAATTTTCTGGGACGTCAGCGGATGCTGAGAGGTCGTGGAGTTCTTTGAATTCGGCGAGTTGTTTGCTGTACTTGTTAATAGCGGTATCTGTTGCGAAAGTACCAAGCGGGAGATGAAGTGGAAGTTGTGGGTTATTTGTCACTTGGTCGTAGATGATTTCAGCGGCTTTGATTGGGTCGCCTGCTTCGTGTCCAGCATCATTTTCATTTGGGGTGATAAAGTCAGTAAATTGTTGGTAGTCCTTGTCAGAAGAACGTCCTGCCCAGTCAGTGCGGAAACCTGACGGTTCGATAATGAGCACTTGAATGTTTTTGTGAGCGACTTCTTTAGCTAAGGATTCGCTAAGTCCTTCAACTGCATATTTTGTTCCATGATAGAAAGAGAGCGTCGAGAATGAATACAATCCACCGATAGATGAAAAGTTGATAATCACACCTTCATTTTGTTTGCGCATAGTTGGCAAAACAGCGCGTGTCATATCAACAAGTCCCCAAACATTGACATCAAACATATATTGTACAGTTTCACGTTTACTTTCTTCAAATGTGCCAAAATAACCGATACCAGCATTGTTAACCAAAACATCAATACTGCCAAATATATCAAGCGTTGTTTTGACAGCTTTTTGAATCTCTTCTTGATTGGTAATGTCAAGTTTTAATTTCAAAATTTGACCGTGGTCAAACTCATCAAGGTAGCTTAGTTGTTCTGGTTTACGAGCGGTAGCGACAAGATTGACATCATCTTTTTGAGCTAATAAACGTGCCAATTCTTTTCCGAAACCAGTTGAAGTACCAGTGATAAACCATGTTTTTGTCATCATAAATTCCTCCGTAAATTTGATGACTTTATTATAAAAAATTGTGCCGATTTATTTTGGTAGTTTTCCACGCTTTTTGGTAAAATTTCAGTAGAAATAGGAAAAATTCTACTTTTTAAGTGTTTTAAATACGGAAGAACGAACTGTGGCGATTAAAGACCTTTTGGAGCGACTGGTGAGAATGTCTCTGTCTTTCCAAATTTTAATTGTGATAATGAGAAAAATATCCATGTCGGTAAACAATTCTTGATGAATTATAATGGGATTATTTTGTATGTTGCCGAAGTTCGTATCGGCCATCATGTCATGCTTGGTCCAAATACCATGATTACGATTGTTAATCATCCGCTAACACCGCAAGGTAGACGTGATAACATTGGTATCGCGAAGCCAGTCACGATTGGAAACGATGTCTGGATTGGCGGCAATGTCACGATTCTTCCAGGAGTGACAATCGTTAACAATGTCGTGGTTGCCGCAGGCGCAGTTGTCACCAAGGATATTTTCAAGAAAAAAGCGTATAATGGCGAAAGAGGAGAAGCTTATGAAAATAAAAGTAATCGCAACAGATATGGACGGAACGTTTTTAACGAATAACAAAACCTATGATAAAGTACTTTTTAACCGTTTATTTGATAAATTTATGGCAGATGATATTAAATTTGTCGTGGCAAGCGGTAATCAATACCGTCAAATTATTCAACAATTTCCTGAACATAAACATCAAATGACGTTTGTGGCTGAAAATGGTGGTCACATTATTGAAAATGGCAGAACCTTGCAAGAAGCCTTTGAGACTGAAGAAGCGATTTCAGCTTTGGTGAATTATATTGAAAAGTATTATCCCGACACGGTGATTAATTTGGCAGGGAAAGACTCATCTTACCTTCCTGTAGCGATACCTAAGGAAGTGAAAGACCTGCTCAGTTATTATTTACCTGTATTAACTTACGTTGATAATCTTCACCCGATTCCAGATGACCATTTTTTCAAAGTAACCTTGCTGGTTCGTGATGATTTGACGTTCAAAGTTCGTGATGACATTAATACGCTTTTTGCTGATTACCAGCTAACGGCTACTTCTAGTGGTTTTGGTTGTATTGACGTGATTCCCTCACACGTTCACAAGGGAACAGGGCTTGATTTCTTACTTAATCACTGGGGCTATACTCCAGAAAATCTCATGGTATTTGGCGATGGCGGCAACGATATTGAAATGCTAACACTAGCAAAATACTCATTTGTAATGGCAAATGCTCCGCAGGAAGTCAAAGCTGTTGCTAGTTACCAAGCGCCGTCAAATCAAGAAAACGGCGTATTACAAGTTTTGTCAAATCATTTTTTGAAGGGTATTGATTTGTGATAAAATAGTCATAAAGGAGACATTCTATATAAAAAGTCAAGAGGAAATTCTAAAAAATACAAAAACACCCTCACTGCGATAAACTTGAATGCAAGTTACTCAATCGTCTGGAGAATGCACTTGTTATTTTACTACTTTTCGTCTAAAAGCTCAATTTAGACACGCAAAAAATCTTGCTTTTGAGCAAGTTTTAAAAAGTATTCTTGACTTCTGTATTTTTATCTTAGTTTAGCTTCATCAAAGGTTTGAATGTTTTTGAGCAGATGATAAATGATACGAATAAGTTTCTTGGCAACAAGTGTCACAGCGACATTATAGTGTTTTCCTTGACTGATTTTTAGCTTTAAATAGGCTTTAAAATGAGGTGAGTAAATCGAGATAAGTTTGGCAGCTTGTATTAGGGCATACCTTAGATAAGAGGAGCCTCGTTTTACCATATGTCCAGTCTTATCCATCTGTCCTGATTGGTAAATGGCAGGGTCTAGACCTGCAAAGGCTTGGAGTTGATTCGGATTCTTGAAGTTATGAATGTTCTTAATTTCAGCTAGAATAATGGCACCAAGGCGATTCCCAATTCCAGGAATAGAAGTAATAGGAGAGTTCAATTCAGCCATCAAGAGATTAATTTCTTCTTGGACTTGGTTAATCTGCTTATCGTAGTGTTTAATGCTTTCAATTAATTGCACTAATTCTAAGGATAAAGCGGTAGAAGCATTACCAATAGTTTGTTTGGCTATTTCTTGTATCTGATGAGCCTTATCAGCGGTTAGTCGTTTGATGTTAAGCAATGATGAGAATCTAGCACGAGCTATCTTTTGAGCAGAAGGATACTTAGTCAATAACTCATAGATAAACTGATTATGAAGATTACTAACAATTCCATGGAGTTCAGGGAAGATAATGTCAAGCAATCTGATATATAAGTTCTTGCATTTAGAGCGTGACTGGATTAAGCGATTTTGATAGCGTGTGAGTTCTTTTAACACATCCATTGATTTATCTGTCTGATAATATTCAGGAGTGACATCAGAGCGTAGCTTACGAGCGATTAAAAGAGCATCTTTCCTATCAGTCTTAGTTTTTCTAAGTGATTGAGATTTGGCAAATTGCTTGATAATAAAAGGGTTGTAAACAAATACGTTGTAGCCTAACTCTCTTAAAAAAGTCACTATATT
>NZ_NETH01000046.1 GCF_003337175.1 Streptococcus gallolyticus | reverse complement strand
TTAGCTGCTGTTGGTCTCTCATGAATGGTATGAGAAATAGGAATTTTTCCTCGCTTTTCCACATGGGATTTTGTATGGCGTGTTTTACCATGGTGACGAAGTTTGCGAACAACCCCACGAGCACCATGTGAAAGAGGCGTGTCGTCAAAGTGACCGTGATAGATAGCTCTATAAATGGTTTGATAACTAATGACGTGTCTTTCTCGTTCTAAACGTAATCGCCCCTCAATTTCTTCTGGCGACCATTGACACTCAAGAAAAAGATGCTTGACGGTCTGACTGAGTTCAGTGTCTATTTCTAATTTCCTTTTTCGCCCACAATGCGATTTAGCGAGATGATAAGCTTTTTGTGCCCTACTAGGCGAATAGTTTCCTTGTTTGGAATGACGTTTTAATTCACGGCTAATACTTGAGGGATGCCGATGTAATAGTCGTGCTATTTGAGAAAAGGTCATCCCTTTCGTACGATAAATCAGAATACTTTCTCGTTCATCTATGGTAAAATGATGGTAGCTCATAAGATTTCCTTTCGTAAGATGTTTGTTCAATCCTATTTTACTAGAAAATCTTATGAGTTTTTATTGTGCACTTATATTGTAAATTCAAGACCTAAAAATAAAGCAGGCTAAATTTTAGCCTGCTTTTATCCTTAAATGATACTTTCTTCTTACAATCATATAAGCAAGGAAAAGGATGATTCCTAATATGGATAGGTAAGCTCCTTCTTTAAAACCATTTGGGATGTAAGTTAACGTTACTTTACCTTCACCAGCTTTTACATCAATTTTCATAAAACCATCTTGCGCTTTTGAAACCGTAAGTTTTTCCCCGTTTTGTGTAGCTGTCCATCCTTTATCATATGGAATGGTGAAGAATAGTGAACTATCTTCGTCTGCTTTATAAGTAGCAGTAACGGTATTTTTATCAGTTGTAACGGTAACGTCTGGATTGTCAATAATCGCCATAGCTTTTTGATAACTTGTTAAATCTAAAGCATAAAAATTAGGTTGATTGAAGGAAACTTGACTATTTTCAGGGAAAGTAAATGTGATGTCAAGCGTTTGTCCTTCTTCAAAGTAACCAAGGTCAAAGAAGCTGTAAGCATTATCGGTTGTGTATTCTGTCGTTTTTCCATTAACTGTAATTTGAACAGATTCACTATTATCATTAGAGAAAGTAATGTTAGGGACACTCACATAAAGTTGAGTATTAGCAGTGACAGTGACTTGATAAGTAGCACTTGTTGTCAACTGACCATCATTTGTAGTGGTGACTCGGTTATTAAGCAAATTAGCACCACCGGTTAGTTGAGAAGCTAAACGTGTGAAGTATTTCTCAGATAATCCTGTCAAGTTATTGATAAAATGAGTTTGGTTGTCAAGCGTGTTGACACCAAAGTCAATATCCTTGTAAATCCCATTCGTTAAAATAGCTAGCTGACTAGCATATTGATTTTCATAAAGTGATACATTGCCAGAACCGTCAACATAATTGAAACCAAATTTATCAATACTAGTTTCAGAAAGATTATACTTCACAGCAAATAAACTATCCATCAGCAAGGTATTATTTTGGTAGCGAAGGTTGAGATTAGTCCCTGTTGATTTAAAGCCAAGCCGGTCTAATGTGCTACTAGAGGTCGTGTTTCGGATAGATGAAAATTGAGAGATACCATTGTAATTATATTTCATACTGTCATTGCCAGTTTGAGGTAACAATTCTTCGGTACGATAGAAAGTAGTATTCAGTTCTTGTGTTTCGTTGACAAGTTTGTCAATATCTGTCAAATTACGATTATAACTTTGTCGAGAAGGAAAGACCCACTCGTTATCAAGGGCTGCAATTTGATAATAAGTATTTAATGATATTTCAAAAATTGTAAAGATAAGTGTAAAGCTGACAAAGAGTTTAAATGATAGATACTTATTTACATAACTGATGAGTATAATAGCATAAGCAGCTAAGAAAGCAAAGGTGATAATGACTTGCGAAGGTTCTAAAAAGTCATAATGACTTTGGAACAACGCTGTAACAATAAATCCAAGAGCTAAGGGAATAATCCCAATAAGATATTGCTTGAGTGCTAATTCTTTTAAACGAGATAATGTTTCAGCTGCTAATAGGATGATAAGAATAGAGAATGTCCAAGAATAGCGGTGAAGAAACATATTTGGCGAATGCATACCTTGCCAGATAAGATCTAATGGTTCAAGATAAAAACTAGCAACAATGAGAACAAGCATTATGCCATAAGCTAAACGAGTTTGCCACCTGATTGATTTAATCGTAAAGAAAATAATAGCTAATATCAATGGGAAAATTCCCACGTAAATCATCGGAATAGAACCAAATTTTGTTGTGTCATAAGAGCCAACAAAATTCTTAGCAAATAAATCAAAGAACCATGACGCATCTGTAAACCACTCTGTAAACTTCGAAAATTCCTCACCGTGTGTAGATAAGTCTAAGTAAGTTGGTAGCAGCATGATGCAGCTAGAGAGACCAGCAGAGATTGACACAACTGTAAAGTCAATAAATTTTCGTCGAATGACTTTCCATTTAAATTCTTTAGTTAATTGAACAAGGAAATAAAGAATTAAAAAGATAACAACCATGTATCCAAAATAATAGTTTTGGATAAAGAGAATCGTTAAACTTAGGTAATAAAGGATGAATTTTTGCTGACCTAATAAGCGATTAATTCCTAAAATAATTAAAGGCAAAAGAATGAATACATCAAGCCACATATTAATTTCAATTTGGCTGATGGCAAAACTCATCAATGCATAAGAAGTCGATAAGACGATGCTGAAAGGTTTCAGCACTTTAGGGTAGAGTTGTCTGAGACTATAAAAACAACTTACCCCCATACAAGCAACTTTCAGTAATGTAAAGATATAAATAGCATCAGGCATGCTCTTTAGACTGAAGAAATAAACGAAAGGTGAGAAGAAGCTTCCTAGATAGTAACTAATAAGAGCATAGAAGTTTAGCCCCAAACCACTCGTAAAGGTGTAAAAAATACTATCTGAACCGTGTAAAATATTTCGTAGATTTTCAGCAAAAATGACATACTGGTGGAAACCGTCACTAGCTAAAATAGTCGTGTCACTATTGAATGAAATATCTTCAGACAATAAGGCGAAAAATAAGATAAGAAATGGCAGAGCAAATGCTGCTAAGTAGTAAAGAGTATTAATGTTTGGTTTTAAAGATTTTAATGTCATAGCTTTAGTAAGACAGGTTGAGATAGCTTATCCCAACCTGTTTCTTTTCTATATATTGTAAAGTTTGTGTAAATGTTGGGAAATTATTAAGAGATTAATCTTTCCAGAGTTCTTTAACTTTGGCTTGAACTTCTTCATTTTCAAGAAATTCATCATAAGTTTCATCGATACGGTCAATAACCCCATTTTTTGAAATCACGACAATGTGATTAGCAAGTGTTTGAATAAACTCATGGTCATGACTTGCAAAGATAATAGATTCTTTGAAATCTTTCAGCCCATCATTCAAGCTTGAAATTGATTCCAAGTCTAAGTGGTTTGTTGGATCATCAAGGACAAGAACGTTTGATTTGAGGAGCATCAATTTAGAAAGCATCACGCGCACTTTTTCTCCCCCGGATAATACGCTAACTGATTTGTTAACGTCGTCACCAGAGAAAAGCATGCGTCCAAGGAATCCACGAAGGAATGTGTTATCGTCCTCTTCTTTAGAAGCAAATTGACGAAGCCATTCAAGAATTGATTCACCAGAGGCAAAGTCACGTGAATTATCTTTTGGAAGATAAGAGCGGCTAGTTGTGACCCCCCATTTGATAGTACCTTCGTATTCGATGTCATCCATCAAAGCACGAATAAGAGCTGTTGTTTGAATATCGTTTTGTCCAATGAAAGCTGTTTTATCACCTGGACGTAGGATGAAGCTGATATTATCAAGGACAGTTTCTCCATCAATTTTAACGGATAAATTCTCAACAGTTAAAAGGTCTTTACCAAGTTCGCGTTCTGCTTTGAAGTTAATAAACGGGTATTTACGACTAGAAGGAACAATTTCTTCTAATTCAATTTTATCAAGCATTTTCTTACGAGATGTGGCTTGTTTTGATTTAGAAGCATTGGCAGAGAAACGTGCCACGAATTCTTGCAATTCTTTAATTTTTTCTTCTGCTTTAGCATTGCGGTCTGCTTGTAAGCGAGCAGCAAGCTCAGAAGATTGTTTCCAGAAGTCGTAGTTACCGACGTAAAGTTTGATTTTACCGAAATCAAGGTCAGCCATGTGCGTACATACTTTATTCAAGAAGTGACGGTCATGGGAAACGACAATAACAGTATTTTCAAAGTCAATCAAGAAATCTTCTAACCAAGAAATGGATTGAATATCAAGACCGTTGGTTGGTTCGTCAAGGAGAAGGACGTCAGGTTTACCAAAAAGAGCTTTGGCAAGAAGGACTTTCACTTTATCACCATTAGCTAATTCGCTCATATTTTGGTAATGAAGCTCTTCTGGAATATTTAAGTTTTGAAGTAATTGAGAAGCTTCGCTTTCGGCTTCCCAACCGCCAAGCTCTGCAAATTCGCTTTCTAACTCGGCAGCGCGGACACCATCTTCATCTGAAAAATCAGGTTTCATGTAGATAGCATCTTTTTCTTTCATGATGTTGTAAAGGCGTTCATTTCCCATAATAACAACATCAATAGCACGTTCTTCTTCATAGTCAAAGTGATTTTGACGAAGAACTGATAAGCGTTCATCTGGACCAAGGGAAACATGACCTGTTGTTGGTTCAATATCTCCTGCCAAGATTTTTAAAAATGTTGATTTTCCTGCACCGTTGGCACCGATTAAACCATAGGTATTTCCAGCTGTAAAGTTGATGTTAACCTCATCAAACAGTTTTCTATCGCTGAAACGTAGTGATACATCAGAAACTGTAAGCAATTTTTCACCTCATAATATTTATCTATAAGCTTCATTGTACATGAAAAAGCCCCAATTTTCAATCAGAGAAAGCGGGGCTTTGCATTACATTGGTAAAATGATGTCTTTTTCGTCAAGTTTATAGTATTTTTTGAGGCTAAATCCACGTCCCATAACTTGCGTAGCAGGCATAACGACGATAAAGGCAGTTTCGTCAATTTGTTGGATATTTTTTTCTAAACGAGGGACTTCTTGACGAGAAACAGTTGTCATTAGCATGGTATGATTTTCACCTGAATAACCACCGGTAACTGGAATTTCAGTGATCCCACGGTCGGCTGTCGTAGAAATATAATGTTTGATTAAATCATTCTTAGGCGAAACAATCATGATATTTCGTGATGAAGTGAGCCCAAGTTGCATGCTATTAACGACATAACTAGTCGTAATCAATGCAATAATAGAATACATAACTGTGTCAATGTCAAAGGCGACAAATCCCATCGCAACACTACAACCATCAACGATTGTCATTGCAACGGCAAGAGGAAGTGGTGTGTATTTATGGAGAATTTGGGTGATAATACCTGTTCCACCTGTTGAAGAATTTCCCCAAAAGACAAGCCCTAAACCAAAACCACAAATGATACCTCCAAAAAGTGCAGCTAACAAAGGATTGTCTGTAAAATTTGGCACACCTTCAGTTAGTTTAACAAAAATAGAATAAATCCATGACCCATAAACGGTTTTTACAAATGTCTCTTTTCCTAGGAAAAGCCAGCAAGCTATAAGGAGTGGAAAATTTGAAATCATAACAAAATTCCCAGTATTCCAACCAAATAAAGCTTTCAAACTAACAGCTAAACCAACAACCCCACCAGATGCAATGTGATTCTCTAGGAAAAAACTGTTAAAACCGATAGCAGCAATAAAGGCTCCTACTGTAACGAACCCAAAATCAATTAATTTTTTCTTCATAATACCCCTCTTCTTTATAATAAACGATTCTATTATTGCAAAGAAGAAGATACTCGTCAAGATTTATGTGAGAGAAAGTTAATCACGGTGTGTAATTCTCATTTTTTAATTTTATTAAAAAGTATTTTCCGAAGCAACTGTATAATTATTCTTTCTAAGAAAGCGAGATTTCCTAGGAAAATAGCTATTAGCTTGACAAAGCTTCTAGAATTTCATAAAATGAAGAAGATTCAGAAGAGTAATGTAAATGTGTACTTTTAGAGAGCTGATGGTGCTGAAAATCAGTAGTACCCTTGCATGAATGGGCTGATGTATATAATGGAAAATAATGTTTGCATTTATCTGTGAACTTTTAATAGTGGTAAGAGATGGTAGAAAATTTTCTATCAATTGAGGTGGTACCGCGTATTAATAACGCCCTCACGTAGTTTAGCTACGTGGGGTTGTTTTAATTTGAAATTAATTTTGAGGTGATAGAATGGTAAAACCAATTATTTTGACAGGTGACCGTCCAACTGGTAAGTTGCACTTAGGACACTATGTCGGCAGTTTAAAAAATCGTGTGTTATTGCAAAATGAAAACAAATACGATATGTTTGTTTTTTTGGCAGACCAACAAGCTTTGACAGACCACGCTAAGGAATCTGAAATGATCAGAGAATCAGTTGGAAATGTAGCATTGGATTACTTATCGGTAGGGCTTGATCCAGCTAAATCTACGATTTTCATTCAAAGTCAAATTCCTGAATTAGCTGAATTAACCATGTACTACATGAACTTGGTATCATTAGCACGTTTGGAACGTAATCCTACTGTCAAAACAGAGATTGCGCAAAAAGGGTTTGGAAGTTCAATTCCAACAGGATTTTTGGTGTATCCAATCTCTCAAGCTGCAGATATTACAGCTTTTAAAGCGAATTATGTGCCAGTTGGAAATGACCAAAAACCAATGATTGAACAAACACGTGAAATCGTTCGCAGTTTCAATCATACTTATAAAACAGATGTTTTGGTTGAGCCAGAAGGTATTTTTCCTGAAAATGAAGCAGCTGGTCGTTTACCAGGGTTAGATGGTAATGCTAAAATGTCTAAATCTCTTGGAAATGGTATTTATTTGTCTGATGATGCTGATACTGTTCGTAAAAAAGTAATGAGCATGTACACAGACCCTAATCATGTTCGTGTTGAAGATCCAGGACAAATTGAAGGAAATATGGTTTTCCATTATCTTGATATTTTCGGACGTGAAGAAGATCAAGCTGACATTTCAGCTATGAAAGAGCACTATCAACGTGGAGGTCTTGGTGACGTCAAAACAAAACGCTATTTGCTTGATATTCTTGAACGTGAATTGGCGCCAATCCGTGAACGCCGCCTAGAGTACGCAAAAGACATGGGTGAAGTATTCCGTATGCTTGAAAAAGGAAGTGAAGCAGCGCGTGACGTTGCTGGTCAAACACTTTCAGAAGTTAAAGCTGCTATGGGAATCAATTACTTCTAAAATAAAGTGAAGCGAAACTCTAAAGTAACAATTTTTACTTTAGGTTTTTTTATTTGTTGAAAAGCATTTGTTTTAAATGAGAATTACAAAAATAATCAGTCTAATAATAGGTAGAAAATGCCATGTTTTTTAAAGATAATTTGGAAAAAATTGAATTTATTTTGTTGACAAATGATTCTGGCATGTTATTATAGTAACAATAAAAAATTAGCTAGGGGCTAAGATCCCCTACAAATACATAGAAAAGAGGGTTATTTAATGTCAAATTGGGACACTAAATTTTTGAAAAAAGGTTACACTTTTGATGACGTCTTACTTATTCCTGCTGAAAGTCATGTTCTTCCAAACGAAGTTAACATGCAAACAAAACTTGCAAAAAATTTGACATTGAACATTCCTATCGTGACAGCTGCTATGGATACTGTAACTGACAGTAAAATGGCGATTGCGATTGCACGTGCGGGTGGTCTCGGTGTTGTTCATAAAAACATGTCTATTCAAGAACAAGCTGAAGAAATTCGTAAAGTAAAACGCTCAGAAAACGGTGTTATTATTGATCCTTTCTTCTTAACACCAAAACATTCTGTTTCAGAAGCAGAAGAATTGATGCAACGTTATCGTATCAGTGGTGTTCCGATTGTTGAAACCCTTGAAAATCGTAAATTAGTTGGTATCATTACAAACCGTGACATGCGTTTCATTTCAGATTATCACACACCAATTTCTAAACACATGACAAGTGAAAAATTGGTTACAGCTCCTGTTGGAACTGATTTGGAAACTGCTGAACGTATTCTTCATGAACACCGTATTGAAAAACTTCCTTTGGTCGATGAAGCAGGACGTTTGTCAGGTCTTATCACTATCAAAGATATTGAAAAAGTTATTGAATTCCCTAATGCTGCTAAGGATGAATTTGGTCGTCTTTTAGTTGCAGGTGCTGTGGGTGTTACATCAGATACCTTTGAACGTGCTGAAGCACTCTTTGAAGCTGGTGCTGATGCCATTGTTATTGATACTGCACACGGGCATTCAGCAGGTGTTCTTCGTAAAATTGCTGAAATTCGTCAACACTTCCCAGAACGTACATTGATTGCTGGTAATGTTGCTACTGCAGAAGGAGCTCGTGCGCTTTACGAAGCTGGTGTTGATGTTGTTAAAGTTGGAATCGGTCCTGGCTCAATCTGTACAACACGTGTCGTAGCAGGTGTTGGTGTTCCTCAAATTACAGCTATTTATGATGCGGCAGCTGTTGCACGTGAATATGGCAAAACAATCATTGCCGATGGTGGTATCAAATATTCAGGTGATATTGTTAAAGCTTTGGCAGCAGGTGGTAATGCTGTAATGCTTGGTTCTATGTTTGCTGGTACAGATGAAGCACCAGGTGAAACTGAAATTTACCAAGGCCGTAAATTTAAAACATACCGTGGTATGGGATCAATTGCAGCTATGAAAAAAGGTTCGAGCGACCGTTACTTCCAAGGTTCAGTCAATGAAGCTAACAAACTTGTTCCAGAAGGAATCGAAGGTCGTGTAGCTTACAAAGGTGCTGTGGCTGATATCGTCTTCCAAATGCTTGGTGGTATTCGCGCTGGTATGGGATATGTTGGGGCTGAAGATATTTTAGCACTTCACGAAAAAGCTCAGTTTGTTGAGATGTCAGGTGCTGGTTTAATTGAAAGCCACCCGCATGATGTTCAAATCACAAATGAAGCACCAAACTATTCAGTACATTAATTTCTAAAATAATTAATTAAAAAAATCTCTGATAGGCTTATTCCTGTCAGGGATTTTTTTGATAACCTTTACAAAGTGATAGTATTATGATAGAATGTACAGCTGTGTTCGTTTTAAACTGAAAATTTCTTTCGTTTTTTGAAAAAGCGTTTTCACACAAAGTGAACGATTAATTTCATGTTTACAACGGTGTAAATTTTGTTTACTTAACTGTAAAACATATTGTAAAGGAGAAAAAATGCAAGGTATTTTATATGCATTGATTCCCATGGTTGCATGGGGAAGTATTGGTTTTGTCAGCAATAAAATTGGTGGTAAACCAGATCAACAAACATTAGGAATGACTATTGGAGCACTTCTATTTGCTTTTGTCGTTTGGTTATTTGTCCAACCAGAAATGTCAGTATCACTCTGGGTATTTGGAATTATTGGTGGTATGCTTTGGTCTATGGGGCAAAATGGTCAATTCCGTGCGATGCAATACATGGGTGTTTCTGTGGGGAATCCATTATCAAGCGGTGCTCAATTAGTTTTCGGTAGCTTAATTGGTGCAATCGTTTTTGGTGAATGGAGTAAACCTGTTCAATACACTCTTGGTATCATTGCTTTACTTTTGCTTGTTATTGGTTTTTACTTTACAAGTAAACAAGATGCTGAAAAAGTTGAAACGAATGAATTGACTGATTTTGGGAAAGGTTTCCGTGCTTTAACTTATTCTACTGTTGGTTACCTTTCTTACACAATCTTATTCAACAACATCATGAAATTTGATGCGTTGGCAGTTATCTTCCCAATGGCTGTTGGTATGGTTATTGGTGCAATGATGTTCATGAAATTCAACGTTAAATTTGAAACAGTTGTTATCAAAAATGCTATCGTTGGTTTGATGTGGGGGGTTGGTAATATCTTCATGCTATTAGCTGCTGCTAAAGCTGGTTTAGCTATTGCTTTTAGCTTCTCACAATTAGGTGTTGTTATTTCTATCATGGGTGGTATTCTTTTCCTTGGTGAAACAAAAACACGTAAAGAAACACGTTGGTTGGCAATTGGTATTGCTTGTTTTGTTCTTGGTGCTGTTTTACTAGGAATTGTCAAATCTTATTAATCATTGACAACGTTGTCAACTTATCTGTAAACATAACAAAAAGCTGGCATTTGCCAGCTTTTTTAATTTTCTTGAATGTTACCTTGATTAACTGTAAAGATTTTTAACTCGTCCGGAAGCTGTGATAGGTGGTCAAGGCTTGTTGTTGTAATGAAGGTTTGAACGTTTTTATCAATAATCATTTTTAAGAGTTCGGTTTGTCTGTAATTATCAAGCTCGCTCATGACATCATCTAAAAGTAAAATAGGATAATCTCCAGTTACTGTTTTTATTAACTCAATTTCAGCCATTTTTAGTGATAAGATTAGGCTACGGTGCTGACCTTGGCTGCCAAAATTTGCTGGCATATCATTGATGAAAAATTCTAAATCATCACGGTGGGGACCAACACTTGTATTTTTTTTGAAAATATCACGCTGATGATTTTTTTGTAAAGCTTTTAAGAAATTTGGATTAATGTCATCCTTTTCTTGGAAGGAAACAGATGACAGATAATGGATACTAAGATGTTCAATGCCGTTTGAAATGGCATAATGATAGCGGTCGGCTTCTTTTTCTAAATTAGAAATGAAATCTAAACGATGTTCCATGACACGGCTACCAAAATCAGCTAATTGCTCATCAAGCACAGCTAAAAAATCAGTATCAACTTTTTTAGCCGTTTTAAGATAAGTATTACGCTGTTTTAGCACGTGGTTATAATTAGACAAATCAGCTAAATAAATCGGCTTTATTTGCCCTAAATCAATGTCAATAAATTTTCGACGAAGGCTTGGAGCGCCTTTGATGAGTTGTAAATCTTCAGGTGCAAAAAGAACAACGGTCATTACACCAATATAGTCTGATAACTTAGCTTGTTTTAGATGATTAACTTTTGTAACACGTCCCTTACTTGAAAGACTAATATCTAAAGGAACAGTACCACTTGAACGTTGTAAAATACCAGAAACCAGAAGTTCTTTGGCATCAAAATGAATCAACTCTTTGTCTGTTCGTGTGCGGTGGCTGCGGGTAAGAGAAAGGAAATAAATTGCTTCTAAGAAATTTGTTTTTCCTTGGGCGTTTTTTCCGATGAAAACATTAAGTCCAGGAGAAAATTCAAGCTCACTAGTCAGATAGTTACGATAATTTTTTAACGTTATTTTTTGAATCCACATGCTTAAGTTCCTGGGAAACGAACGGGTTTACGTTCATTTGTTTGTTTTGTTTTTCCTTGATTTTGTTTTTTAACTTTTTTATTTTTCTGATTGAGCTCTTTGACAATAGCAGTGACACGTTCTTTTTCAGCAATTGCTTCTAGGTGCTCTTGTTTTTCAGCTGATGTTGGTTCGACAATCTGAATCTCAACATTTTCTTCGGGAATGGTGATGGTATCGCCGATACGAATTTTTTTGCCACGACGTTTTTCATCTTGACCATTAAAAAGAACAGTTGTTTCTGCTAAATACCCTTTTATAGCCCCACCACTTTGGATAATACCAAGTTCTTTTAGTAAAGCTTGTAATGTGATATAGTCATCAAATAATTTGTATTCCATTGTTTTCTCCATTTTATAATTCAAGTAATTATAACATATTTGTGAACTAAAGTCCTATAAACGTTGGTTTAATAATGTTTGTGAGGTGTCTTTACCACGCCGTTTTTGAATTTGTTCCCCTTTTTGTGGACTTTTACAAATTTTGGAGAGCTTTCTCGTAATAAAAAACAGCTTCTTTTTCTTTCTCTTTTGATAAATGACTGTATATGTCTAATGTCATTGTGATATTTGCATGTCCTAGTCGGTGTTGTAGTTCTTTATAACTGATTCCAGCATTAAGCAATAAACTAGCGTGTGTGTGTCTGAAAGCGTGAAAGGTAAATCTTGGTATGTTACACGCCTTTAAGTGAGTTTTTAAAGCGTGTTGACGATTGCCTATTTGCATATAAGTTTGTGTGGGTGTCGCAAATACAACACTAGGAGCAGGCGCACCAACGTCTACAAATATTTGACGTTGTCTGTTCCTGTACTGTTTGAGCATGAGGATAGTTTTGTTATCTATGCTGATAATTCTGTTCCCAGCCTTGCTTTTAACAGTACTTACAGCGTTAGAGATATGACTGTAGTTCTTGTTTATGCTAACCGTTCCATTTTTTAAATCAATGTCAGACCATTCAAGGGCTGCCACCTCACCAAAACGGCAACCAGTAGCAAGTAAGAGATGGTATAAAATATTGTCGTAATAATCTTTATATTGATAAGGAGCTATCTTATCCATGTAGTCCATGAACACCTTTAGATTATCACTAGGAATATATTTGACTTTCTCTTTCTTCTTTTGCTTACGTGGGAGGATAACCTCACGCGCAGGATTGTAGTCTATCAATTGCATAGTAACGGCATATTGTAAAATCCGTTTATGAACCGATACTACAGCAGAGAAATTGACTAGCTTTTTAGCTAGCTTATTCACCCAGTCTTGAATAACAACTATGCTAATATTTTCTAATGGCATAGCCCCAAAATTTGGCAGTATATGGATAGTTAAATAACTCTTTATAACGTCTACCGTTTGAGGTTTAACCGTCATTTGATAATTCTTTAACCATAACTCAGCAAGTTCCTTATAGTTCCTAATATTTGTTGCTTTAAACACAGTTGCCCCATTAGCCTCAAAATTGATTTGAGCTTGCTGGGCTTTTGTTTTAACCTCTTTTTTCGTTCGCCCTGTTACAGTCGTTTTAACTTTCTTTCCTGTAATGCTATCTACTCCCAAATAAATATTTGAGCGGTATACTTTAGTACCGTCTTTTTTAATAACTTCTTTAATATTCATGATAAACCTTTCTACAGCAGGCAAGCCATTATTAAAAAGTTTTTAGGTTTATACGAATTGTTGGGATAGCTGTAGTCCTAAATTGTGATAGCAGGTTAGAAATACTAGAAAATACGAGAAAATCCTAGTATATGACGTAACAAAACGGTACTCCATACTAGAAAATGTTGGAAAATGTGAGTGTGAAAGCTATATAAGATTCGATTTTAGTAATTTTTAGTAGTTTTCATAATGCCAAGTCCTTAATATAGAAATAGCGAAATATTGAAATAAGGATTTTTATGGAAGTAACAAGTGTAGTTGTAGGTACGGTTGTAAAACACGGTGAAATCATAGAAAATCATAGTATATTTTGAGTATGACTGTAAGCCAAAATGTTGGCGAATGTTGGCGCGTGGGTTAGTCAATTTTGATAATTTTATCCATTTGAACCTCTTTAGGAACGTGAACACTTCCAAAACTATCAAAAAATGAAATAAAAATCTTATCATTTTTATTCAAAGTTATGTCGGTAAGGTATTCTTTTTCAGGGTGAAAGTCGTATCTATAGGCAGATATGACTTTTTCAGAATTAAGATAATCTTTTTTTAATACTTCAATTACATCATTGTAAAAATGGGTTTGAAACAATACGGGAAGAGATGATACAAAATTATAGAACTCACTATATCCAAAGTTACCACTATCCTCATCAAGGGATAAACGTACCCAAAGTTTAATATTGTCATCGTCAATAGGTGAATCAATATGTTTAGGAGAGAAAAAGTAAATTTTAATAATGTAAGTGCGTTCGCTATGGATATCTTTTAAATTGATAGCAATTATATTATCGTCTTCTTCCTTGTATTCATAGTTATCCTTTTTGTAAATTTTCCAAATATATGGGCTATATACAAAGAAATCTTTTAATTCGATACCAAGATAATTACATAGCTTATCAACGGTATCAAATTGAACGCCTTTTCCAGTATTTTCAGCTAAAGCCATAAGAGTAGTTTTAGAGATACCAGTATCTTCATAAACATCCGATATTTTTAAACCTCTTTCAGCCATCAAAACAGCAAAATTTGTTTTTATCATTGTAAGTTCCTCCATAATTAGATTATAACTGATATTGTTTTAAAAAACAAACAACAAAAAAATATAACAGACTATTGACAAATATTCTTGAACAATGTAATATGTATTTTATTAGTGAGTTCACTAAAATATAACAAATGTAAAAAAAATAGGTGAGATATTTGAAAAATAATCTAAGAGTTATTTTAGCAAAAAAGCGGAAAAAGATTTCAGATATTCATGAGGCTACAGGAATATCAAAAACAACGCTAACAAGTCTATACTATGAGCGTACAAAGAATCCTGAAACAGCTACCTTACTGAAAGTTGCTGACTTTTTAGGTGTTACTGTTGACGAACTATTGAATGCAGAAGACTAGAAAGGCAGGTCAGAGATGAACCTAGTTTATTTAGACGGCGCAAAAGAGCCATACACCACAAGCGAGATTATCGCTGAACGTGCTGAAATTGAACGTATTTCAGTTAGAAAATTGATTGAAAACCATAAAGAAGATTTAGAAGTGTTTGGGGTTTTGTCATTTGAAATCCATAAACCTAATAAAAGGTTCTTTAGGTGGTCGCCCTAGAAAAATTTATCACCTTAACGAACAACAAGCGACACTACTTGTCACTTACTTGGATAACACCAAACCAGTAAGAGAGTTTAAAAAGAATTTAGTTAGTGCTTTTTTTGAGATGAGGGACGAGTTAACCAAGATTAGGATAGAGCGAGCTTCTGAAAGACCAAAACGCTTGGCACTTAACGAAGCTATCAACCGTTGGGAAAACGCCCCTAAAATGGCTTATTCTACTGTTTACAACCTTTTGCTAAAAGGTGTTACGGGTTATAACAAAACACAACTAACCGCTAAGCGAGGTGGGGAAGTTGGTATTGATTGCTTGAATAGTATTGAGTTAGCGCAGTACCAAGCGTTAGAGGATATGGCAATAGCTTTAATCAATCTGAATTTTAGTTATCAGGATATCAAAACAATGGTCTTTAGACAAAAAGAAAAGCTTTCACAAGGCGCGTGAAAGCAAAGAAGAAAGGCAGGCAAACCATGAGAAGAAACCACAGCAAACTATTGCTAGACCTCACGCGCAACGGTATGTCAATGCGTCAAATAGCTGAACAAATCGGCGTACATTTTACAACTGTTTACGAATGGCGCAGGGGATTCTGTAAGCCTAATAAACAGAACAGGGCAAAACTAAACAAATTTTATAAAGAATATTATGAGGAGCAAAACGAAATGAACACACCACAAACCACAATGCAAATCGTATCAACTAATTATTTTAACGGTCATCAGCTAAATATCTATGGTAGCGAACAAGAGCCACACTTTTTAGCTCGTGATATTGCTGAAATGATTGACTATTCAAAAACTAGCCAAGGCTACTACGATACTCAAAGCATGTTGAGGTCAGTAGATGATGATGAAAAGCTAAAAGCAACTACGGAGATTTTCCGTAGTGGAAAACAAGTATGGTTTTTAACCGAACAAGGCTTATATGAAGTACTTTTCCAATCACGCAAACCAAAAGCTAAGGAATTTAAAAAATGGGTTAAACAAGTCCTAAAAGAAATTCGTTTAAATGGCTATTACATGCAAGGCGAACTATTACAACCGCAACAGCCTACTGATGATTTCGCTTATCTCAAAAGTAAGCTACTAGACTTATATAACAATGCTACTACAGACGAAGAGCTATTTGAGGGCTTACACCGTATTAATAATGTGATGATTGTCTTACATAATCCGATGGTGAAGATAACACCGCGGAAAGATTAAGCGCGTGGATGGGGTAATTACAAAGGACCCCACAAAAAAAGGGACTTGATTAACCACAATCCAAGTCCCAGAAATAAACACAATAACCATTTTAAATAAATAGGCAGGCAAGCCATTATTAAAAAGGTTTTATGTATTCATTATAGCAGATTTTAAACGTTTTGCCCAGACAGAAAACTAACAAGGAAGTATACAAGAAAAGACATTACGATGATAGGGCGAAATATCCTATCACGACAAGGAGCAAAAAACATGAAACAAGAAAGAAAAATCTATTTAACAGCAGAGCAATTGAAAAAAATTGGTGATAGCTTAACAGACATCATGATTAGACTAGAAATGACTAACAACAACATTGAAGCTTTAAAAGTTATTCAAAACAGTAGCGATGAAATAAAATTTGATTGGCTAGCTAGAAAGTTTTTATCAACTACTTATGAGCAAAATCAAAAAATCTATAAGCTATTAGATGACGTTTCTTTTGCATTGTTAGAATGCGATAACAAGAAAGAATTAGAGGAGTTGAAATTATGATATACCAAGAAATCAATTTACCAATATGGGCGCAGTTAGTCATCATGGTCTTACTTATTCTAATCGGCATTGAAATAGCTAAAATCAAGCCTGTAGAAGCTCCAAAAGGGGTTAAGGAAGAAATACCCACAGACCACGTTAAAGAGCGCTACGGCGCTTATATTCAATCACAGGGACGATATTACAATTAAGGAGGCATGGCATGAAATTATATCACTATTCAACATTTGAGAATTTTCCTAGCATTCAAAAAGAGGGGTTAAAAATTGGCAGTGATGGTTTTGTTTATCTTGCTGAATCTCACGAACTAGCGCGGGCGTTTGCTTACTTTTATGGTTTACAAGCTTATGCATTGTTTGAGGTTGATATAGAACCGAATGAAATATCTGAAAGCACAGACCACAACGCAGAATATTTTAAAGGACTAACGCAAAAAACAAGCGCAAAATGCTATATAAGCGAGCACAATATACCAGCAGACAGAGTGAAATTTATAGATATGTTTTGGGTGTAAAGGAGGCATGACATGACAGATAAAGAATTAAATAAAATAGCTGACCTTATCAGTGAACGTGTAACGTTTGCCGAATTGGAAGAATTCAAGCACTTGGAACAGCGAGAAGATAGGGTAGCATGGGTTAAAAATCAGATTTTGAAATTAGAGGTATAAGGTTATGGAAATCAATTTATTAAGCAATGAAACAGAGCAGGCATTAGTTAGTGGTATTCTCGGTAAAGTAGGCACTTATTTAGAGCGATATGAGGGATTAGAAAACCCGTTAGGCATTATCTCACAACGTGAGGCAACCGAACGGCTAGAAATCACTTACCCGACTATTAGACGTTGGGAAGCTAGAGGATTGAAACGTTACACACCTCCTATTGCTGATACTAAGACTGTTTACTACAAAATCGCCGACTTACTAGCATTCTTGGGGGTAGATGAATGAGTATATATTACACTAAAGGTATTCAAAACTCACGCTTACAGCTTTATGACAAAGATACAAATCAGCCGTTACCTACTGAACCTTTTGAGTTCTTTAAAGAATTTCCCGCAGTTGAAACCGAGGGAATGGATATAGATAAGTTCAAGAAG
>NZ_NETH01000045.1 GCF_003337175.1 Streptococcus gallolyticus | reverse complement strand
CTATACTCATCTTACCACAACCGAGCTTGTAATGATAGAGGCTTATTACAAAGAGGGAATACCTATTAGCGATATTTGTCAATCCCTCAAAAGATCAAGACAAACGATTTATAAGGTCATTGCTTACCTCAAGACTGGTCACACGGCCTATGATTACTACAAGAACTACAAGGCCAACAAGAAACGTTGTGGTCGTCGTAAGACTCAACTCACTCAAAGTGAACAAGGTTTTATTCAAAGGCATTTAGAACTTAATTGGAGTTTGGATGTTGTCAAAGGAACTTATCCCGATAAAATCCCTTGCTCTATGAGAACTCTTTATCGCCTAGCTGACCGTGGCATCTTCAAGAAAGAGGATTTACCATGGAAGGGAAAACGTAAACCCAATGGTAAGGCCGAAAAACGCGGCAAACAAGCTTTTCGGAGGGATATCCGCGAGCGTGCGGAAATTTATCCGGAATTTGAAAGAGAGTTTGGACATCTTGAGGGAGATACGATTGTTGGTAAACATCACAAAAGTGCTGTTATCACCTTGGTAGAGAAGCAATCTAAAGCGATTATCACCCTTCAAACCAATGGTCGAAAAGCTAGTGATATTGAACAATCACTAGATAGATGGCTGTCACAATTCCCAAAACATCTCTTTAAATCGATTACCTTTGATTGTGGGAAAGAATTCTCTAATTGGAAGACAATATCCAACCAACACGACATTGATATTTTCTTTGCGGATCCAGGTTGTCCTGGTCAACGTGGGTTAAATGAACATTCAAATGGTTTATTAAGACATCATGGACTTCCAAAGCAAATGGATTTCAATGGTGTTTCTCAGAAATATTTATCAGCTATAGCTGATAAACGAAATAGAATTCCTAGGAAATCGTTACATTATCAAACACCATATCAAGTTTTTCTGAGTTACCTAAAATGTCTAGATTAATTTGACAATTGGGGATACAAAAAAAGGGGGATTCACCTCTTAATGCGCTAAATAGTCTTCCCAAATTTTGTCGAATTCGCTAAGATTAAAGGCAAAATCTGCCTCATCTTCCAAATAACGACTAATGGTTTCAAAATTGTCGGTATGTTTCGGAAAAGTTGTATCATCAAAAACTAAATCCGCTAAAATGGCTACTGGCTCATGACTTTTAGGACTACGTTGCGTCATTAACCAAGTATAAAATGATTTTCTCATTGCCAATTCTCCTTTAAAAATTGATGTCTAATGGCACTACTTTCGGCATAGTGCTCAGGATTTTTCTTGTAAAAACCTTGATGGTAATCTTCTGCCAAATAAAATGGTTGAAATGGCTCAATTGCTGTTACGATTGGCTCTTTAAAACGACCTGAAGCTTGCAAAGCTACCTTTGACTGCTCTGCTATTTGACGCTGACGCTCATCACTATAAAAAATAACAGGGCGGTAATTATCACCACGGTCTTCAAACTGACCGAAAGCATCCGTTGGATCCGTCTGTGCCCAATAAATCTCAACTAAATCCGCATAAGAAATCTTTTCCTCATCAAAAATGATTCCTACCGCTTCTGTATGACCAGTCTCATGCGCCTTAACCTGCTCATAAGTGGGATTTGCAACATGGCCCCCAGTATAACCCGAACGAACAGATAGAATCCCCTCTTGCTCTTCAAAAGGTTGTACCATGCACCAAAAACAACCACCCGCAAAAATCGCACGTTCCATCCCATGACCTCCAAAATATGGTGAATATATTATAGCAAAAAAAGTATCCAGTGGATACTTTTTATCGAGCCTAAAAACTAAAAAGTGAGTTGTCCAGTGGACATTTTTTATCGAGCCTAAAAATTGAAAAGCGAGTCGTCCAGTAGACATCTTTTTCTCGAGTCCGAAAACTAAATAGCAAGTTTATTTAATTCCCAACCTTAAGCTTTTTTGGACAAGGCTTTTTTATTGCGGCTCAAAAAATACTATTCATCACTTTCTAAAACATCAGCATTCTTTTTCAAAGCTATTTTTCTTCGTCAATTAATACTGTTCCGAATTGGTCTTGTTTGACTTTTCGTGCTTTCATCAAGCCGCCAAGCGCTTTTTTAAACTGACCTTTTGAGATGCCAAACGTTGCTTTAATATCAGCTGGCGATGATTTGTCATTCAAGGTCATAAAACCACCATTTGATTGTAAATAGGTCAAAATCATTTGGGAATCATTTTCCAACATTTCAAACGAACGTGGTTTCAATGACAAATTAAGCGTACGGTCAACTTCGCGAAAACCAATGACACGTGCCGTTACTTCTTCACCAAGACGTGGCTCAGCATAACGTTCACTTGGATGAATAAAGCCAAGCATGTTATTATCTGGGAGATAAACAAATGTTCCAGATAGTTTCAAACGATAGACAATGGCGCGCAATTTTTCATTTTGCATATTATTGTAAGCAGGTCCAGCCATTTTTTGGAAAATTTCTGGCTGCGCTGGAATTGCCCAGATACGGTCTTTTTTATCCACGTCCAGACGAACATAGAGTTTATCACCTTTTTTAGGCCACAATTCCTTCATATCTGGCAACAGATCAAGTGAAACAACAAACTGCTTATCCGCAAGTCCAGTGTCCAAAAAGACACCCAAATCACGACGTACTTCTGTCACGACACCCCAACCATAAGTCGTACGTGTTGTGGCAACGTCAGCTGTTGTCAAACGAGCTTTTTGGTGCACATCAGTATAAGCAAACCCTTTGACCATATCGCCAATCTTATGCTCACCCTCTGCCTTATCTAGCATAAAAGTCACGCCATCTTTTTGCACAAAATATGCTTTCGCATTCTCATCAATCACAAGACCTGTGATAATAGTGGCAAGTAAATTATTCATGTATTCTTTCCTTTATAAAAGGGCTGAGACAAAAGTGCTCAGCCTCATTAATTATGTAGTTGTAATAAGCAAGACGCAGTAGTTTGGAGAAACTCTGTTGACTTTAGTCAACTTAGAGTTTCCCATGCACAATTGATTAGGCACTTTTTGACGCTTGCTTTGCAAGCTCTATTTCCCACCTCAAACCATTCTCAATGGTTTGAGCAATCACTGTTGAGTGGGTTCTAATACGCTGATAAATCAGCTTTTACACCCCCACTCCCCATACCTTCTTTTGATTAGACTTCAAGCAATTCTTTTTCTTTGTTAGCTGTCATAGCATCGATGTGTTTAACAGCTTCGTCAGTTGCTTTTTGAATGTCTTTTTCAAGAACTTTCAATTCGTCTTCAGTGATTTCTTTAGCTTTTTCTTGTTTTTTAGCTTCGTCCATAGCATCACGACGGATATTACGGATAGCAACTTTAGCATTTTCACCGACTTTTTTCACTTCTTTAGCAAGTTCTTTACGAGTTTCTTCAGTAAGCGCAGGAATAACCAAACGAATCACTGAACCATCGTTAGCAGGGTTAATACCAAGGTCTGAAGCATTGATAGCATGTTCAATATCTTTCAAAGATGATTTATCAAATGGTGAAATCAAAAGAACACGTGCCTCTGGAACTGTGATAGAAGCCAATTGATTAAGTGGTGTCATAGCACCGTAGTATTCTACTTGGATACGGTCCAAAAGAGATGCGTTAGCACGACCAGCACGGATAGCTGCAAATTCGCGTGCCAATGAACTGTGTGATTGTTCAAAGCGTTCTTTAGCTTTTTCGATAATAGCATTAGCCATAGATTTTATTAATCCTCATTTCTTATTTTTTGGAAAATAGCCGAGCTGATAAATTATTTTTTGTGGTGTTCAGCTTTATTTGAAACAGTTGTACCAATGGCTTCACCAAAGACAACACGTTTAATATTACCAGCTTCATTCATGTTAAAGACAACAAGGTCAATATCGTTGTCCATTGAAAGGGTAGACGCTGTTGCGTCCATGATTTTAAGTCCACGTTGAATGACTTCGCCATGTGTCAATTCATCGAATTTCACGGCATTAGCATCTTTCTTAGGATCGGCATTATAGACACCATCAACACCATTCTTCGCCATTAAAATAGCTTCTGCTTCAATTTCAGCAGCACGAAGGGCAGCTGTTGTATCGGTTGAAAAATAAGGTGAGCCAACACCAGCACCAAAAATAACAATACGTCCTTTTTCAAGATGACGAAGGGCACGACCACGAATATAAGGTTCTGCTACATTTTGCATTGGAATAGCTGTTTGAACACGAGTATCAACTCCATACTGTTGCAAACTATCAGCCATGACAAGGGCATTCATCACTGTACCTAACATACCAGTGTAATCGGCTTGTACGCGATCCATACCAGCTGCGGCAGCTGGTTCTCCACGCCAAAGATTTCCCCCACCAATAACCAAAGCAATTTCAACACCTGAACTATGTACTTCAGCAATTTCTTTCGCGATAGTTTGAACGGTTGTAAGATCGATTCCCACACCTTTTTCACCAGCTAACGCTTCACCAGATAATTTAATTAAAATACGTTTATACTTAGGTTCCACTACAAGTTACTCCTTCTTTTATCTTTATTATTTTATCATAATTTACCTGTTTTACCTAGCAAAATTCTCTGAATTTTGAAAGATTCAAGCTTTCAAAATCATGATGTTACAATGACAAAATGCTCCCTTTTTCGCTTTCTACGTCATTCACACAGTCCATAAAAAAATCCGTTTCAGGGAAACGGATTTTCTATTGTATCATCACATTAGAATGAACTTGGATCTACTTTGATACCTACACCTTGTGTAGTTGTGATAGACAAGTTAGTCATGTATGTACCTTTAGCAGTAGCTGGTTTAGCTTTAACGATAACTTCGTGGATAGCTTTGAAGTTTTCAACCAATTTATCTGCATCAAATGATACTTTACCGATGATAGCTTGTACGTTACCTGCTTTATCAGCACGGTAAGTGATTTTACCACCTTTAGATTCTTCAACTGCTTTAGCAACGTCCATAGTTACTGTACCAGTTTTAGGGTTTGGCATAAGGTTACGAGGTCCAAGGACACGTCCAAGACGTCCAACGATAGCCATCATGTCTGGTGTAGCGATAACTACGTCAAAGTCAAGCCAACCGTCGTTGATTTTAGCAACAAGGTCATCTTCACCAACGAAGTCTGCACCAGCAGCTTTAGCTTCTTCAGCTTTAGCACCACGTGCAAATACAAGAACACGTTGTGTTTTACCAGTACCGTTTGGCAATACCATTGCACCACGGATTTGTTGGTCTGCTTTACGAACGTCAATGTTGAGTTTGTATGCAACTTCTACAGATGCATCAAATTTTGCGAAATTAGTTTCTTTTGCAAGAGCTACAGCTTCTTCTACGCTGTAAGCTTTTGTGCTGTCGATTTTTTCAAGTGCAGCACGCATTTGTTTGCTTTTTTTAGCCATTTAAAATTCTCCTTGTAATGTGGTCATATCGATTTGATTTAAAATCTCCCACGTCACTCATCAAATTACGATGAAGTCTTGCGGGTCTAACGTGAATTAATCTCAACGGTACAGTGTGGTTACCTCAATTAATCACAGATTGGGTTGCTATTGATTAGTCAACAACAGTAAATCCCATAGAACGAGCAGTACCTTCAATCATACGCATTGCAGATTCAATATTTGCAGCGTTTAAGTCTGGCATTTTAGTTTCAGCAATTTCTTGTACTTGTGCACGAGTAACTGTTGCAACTTTAGTTGTGTTAGGTGTTCCTGAACCTTTTTCAACACCTGCAGCTTTTTTCAAAAGAACAGCAGCTGGTGGAGTTTTAGTTACGAAATCAAATGATTTATCTTCATATACTGAGATAACAACTGGGATAATCATGCCAGCTTGATCAGCTGTACGAGCATTAAATTCTTTAGTGAATCCCATGATGTTAATACCTGCTTGACCAAGAGCTGGACCAACTGGTGGAGCTGGTGTAGCTTTACCAGCAGGAATTTGAAGTTTAACAACTTTTTCGACTTTTTTAGCCATTTATAAAATCCTCCTGTTGTGGTTTTGGCGGTAATTAAGATTTTTACCTCCCACAGATATGCTCAATAGCATACTCTACTATTATACATTAATTCTAGGAAAAAGCAAGGAATTTATTACATTTAGTATTTTCTTAAAAATCCTTGATTTGACAACTTTTATTAACTGTTATCAAATTTAAGCACTTTCAAGCTATTTTTTTCGTCAGGCACTATTGATTTTCCTAATAATCTATTTCCATTCCATGTTAAATTATTGACGTTCATTTTTACTGACAAAGAAAGTCAAACTAAATTTTAGGAAAAGCCCTCTAATCATTTACATCTTTTAGGTTTCAGTATAAAATATAAAGTATGATGATGTACAAATTATTTTCTTTCTCGTTTGTGTTTTTGATACCAATTTTTGCTTATATTTTAGTGACATTTTTCAAATTAAAACGTTTTGGTATTCTATTTACCGACATTGCTTTTCCGATTTTTGCTTTTGAAATCGGATTGGTGGGAAATAAATTTTTAGGGGGTAGTATTTTCTTTTATTATTTGATTTGTCTGTCACTACTCGCTATTATTTTAACGGTAACTTTTCTTAGGAGAGATCATTCTTTTTCTTACCGCCGTTTTGGGAAATTTTTCTGGCGCTCTGGTTTTATTTTGACTTTTCTCTTTTACATTATGATACTGATTTTAATTTTTACGATTACATAAAAAACGCTAGCCAATTGAGCTAACGTTTTTTATTATGCTTCTGGATTTGGGTTAGTCATCAAAACTTTACGTGGTTTTGTTCCTTCGGCTGGTCCGATGACACCTGCTGCTTCCAATTCATCCATTAAACGGGTGGCACGGTTAAATCCAACAGACAAACGACGTTGGAGCATTGAGGCACTTGCTTTTTGTGTTTCAAGTACCAAAGCTTTGGCATCTTCAAAGAGTGGGTCACCTTCTTGGGCGCCACCACCAGATTTCCAATCTGATTCAGAAACCTCATCTGGTTCAAAGCTATCATCATAATCTGCGTCAGCTTGGTCTTTTATGAAATCAACAATGCGTTCCACATCATCATCAGAAATGAAAGAACCTTGCAAGCGGACTGGGTGATTTTCATCAATTGGTTTGAAAAGCATATCTCCACGACCAAGAAGTTTTTCAGCACCATTTTCATCCAAAATGGTACGGCTATCTGTGCCTGATGATACAGCAAAGGCAACACGTGATGGCACATTAGCCTTAATTAAACCACTAATGACGTCAACAGACGGACGTTGTGTGGCAAGAATCATGTGAATACCCGCAGCACGCGCTTTTTGCCCTAGACGAATAATCGCATCTTCCACTTCTTTGCTGGCAACCATCATCAAGTCAGCCAACTCATCAACAATCACTACAATCAATGGTAAAGGAATTTGTTTTTGCTCCGATTGCGCATTAAATTCTTCAACCTTAGCGTTGTAGCCTGCGATATTTCGCACTCCAAAATGACTAAAGAGTTCATAACGATTTTCCATTTCATCAACCACTTTTTGAAGCGCTCTTGCAGCCTTACGTGGATTGGTTACCACAGGAATTAGCAAATGCGGAATATCATTATAAACTGATAATTCAACCATTTTAGGGTCAATCATCATGAATTTGACTTGGTCTGGGCGAGCTTTCATCAAGATACTGGCAATAATCCCATTAACGGCAACTGATTTACCAGAGCCTGTTGAACCAGCGACAAGCAAGTGTGGCATACGAGCAAGGTCAAAAGTACGTGCTGTCCCGTTAACAGCCTTACCAAGTGGCACTTCCAACAATTTATTAGGGTCTGTATTTGCTTGTTCCCAAAGTTCACGGAAGGTTACCGTTGCAATTTCTGAGTTAGGAACTTCGATACCGACCAACGATTTTCCTGGAATTGGTGCCTCGATGCGAACATCTTTAGCGGCAAGTGCAAGTGCCAAATCATCAGCCAAATTTGAAATACGGTTGACACGCACCCCAACTGCTGGTTTGACTTCGTATTTCGTAACAGATGGTCCAATCTCCGCACGTTCAACTTTGACATCAATCCCAAAGCTATTAAACGTATCTTCTAAGACTTTTATATTTCTACGAACGAGATTTTTTTCCTTAGACTGATTTTTAGGTTTATCTGGTGCAAATAAGTCAATCGTTGGTAGTTTATAAAGAAGATTTGCTTTCGCCGTAAAATCAACTTCTAACGGTTCGCCGTCATCTTCTTCATCAAGCATAGCTTGCGCAGCTTCTTGCGACGGTGCCGAATCCATTGTTGGATAATCTTCAAGTGGCGGTTCTTCTAAGCCATCCAAAGTGTGGTCATATGCTAAAATTTCAGGTTCAGTAGGTAAGTCATTTTCTGGAAGATTATCAAATAGCGAAGTCTCATTGTCAGTAGGATTCTCTAAAATTTCTCCTGTTTCTTGGTCAACAGTCATTTGAGCCAAGCGTTCTTCTTCCTCTTTCTGAGCTTTTTCCTGACGTTTTTGTTCAGCAAGTGCTTTTTTCTCTTCTCGTTTTACAAAACGTTTTTGCTTTCTAATGTCGTTTTTAGCAGCCCATTCTTGGGATTTTTCTTTAAAGAATTCTACGATATCGTAAACTTCCCACGGACTCATCAAAAAGAGCCCCAAGATGATAAACAACGCCCCGATCAGAAATGTGCCAACATTTGAAAAAAGAAAGGCTACGGGTTTATAAAGAACAGCACCAAGCATTCCTCCACCGACAAACTTGCTTACTTTAAAATTAATAATATCACCATAAAGCAAGCGAGCTGTTGTTGAAAAGACTTCCTTGTCACGATAAGCTGTCAATGAAAATAGGTAAGCATGCCATTCAAGCAACAACCCAATCATTGTCACCACAAAACCACCGACAAGCCCTGTTTGTTTATGAAACCATTTAAATCCAATTAAATAGATAAGTACCGCAAACATTAGGAAGTAAGCCAAACTTCCCACCACGAATCTGACGATATTGTAAACTGTTATGCCAAAAATTCCTAGACGAGCAATCGCAAAGAAAAAAATAACAGCTGTTACAATTGCCAAAATAAAACGTTGCAGTGCTTTCTGTCTTTTTATTTCTGCTTTTGTTGCTCGCCGTGATTTACGACCTTTTTTTCTACTTTTTGATTTTGCCATAACCTTATTATAGCATTTTTTTAGCTTTTAGGTTATTTCGATAAAAATATGATAAAATGGAATAATTCATATCACTTCTATTACTATAAACTTGTGGATAAGTTGATTTCAAATGATGATTATGCACACGTGTTATCACCAGAATATCCACAAGCTGTTGATGATTTTGAGCTGTTTAGGAGGCAACATGAAAAAATTTTGGTCTTTTGGATTAATGATATTATGCCTAGCTAGTTTATCTGGTTGTGAAAGCATTACACGCGCTATTCGGGGTGATGATTATGTCGATGCAAAAATAGCGGCTAGTTCTTCAGAAGCTGCTTCTTCTGCTTCAGCAAACGCCAGCGCATCCTCATCAAAAGCTTACCAAAAAGAATTAAAGAAAGCTTTGAGTGCTGATCAATCTGCCTTTCCTCAATTATCAACAGACGTCGCAGATGACGAAGCAGAAGTTATTATGCACACTTCTATGGGAGATATTACCTTAAAACTCTTTCCAAAATACGCACCTTTGGCGGTCGAGAATTTCCTTACACACGCCAAGGACGGTTATTATGATGGTCTGCTATTTCACCGTGTGATTTCAGATTTTATGATTCAATCAGGTGACCCTAACGGAGATGGCACAGGTGGTCAATCTATCTGGAATGGTAAAGACAAGAGTATTGACTCAGGGAATGGATTTGTCAATGAAATTTCACCCTACCTCTATAATATTCGTGGCGCTCTTGCCATGGCAAATGCTGGTGCTGATACCAATGGTAGCCAATTTTTCATCAACCAAAATTCAGATGACCAATCAAGCCAACTCTCATCAGATAATTATCCTCAATCGATTATTGATGCTTATGCTAACGGCGGTAACCCAAGCTTAGATAAAAACTATACTGTCTTTGGACAAGTTATTGATGGCATGGATGTAGTTGATAAAATCGCCGCGGTTGACACTGATGACAATGATAAACCAACGACTGACGTTACCATCACAAGCATTGAGGTCGTGAAAGACTACGATTTTGATTAATGAATTGATCCTCAAATAATTAAAAAATCAAGTTAGGATAGCCTGCCTTGTTTTTTGCTTGCTTTTTATTAAAATCATTCCGCTAAAACGCCAAATCTCCCAAGAAAAACAGATTTTTTGCTATAATATAGGAACAGAAAGCGAGACGATATGACGCCAAATAAAGAAGATTACTTAAAATGTATCCATAAACTTGGAGAATCTAACACTAAAATCACAAACAAAGGCATTGCCACATTAATGAAGGTATCTGCGCCAGCTGTTTCGGAAATGGTCAAAAAAATGATTGCCAAAAACCTTATTGGCAAGGATAAGGAGGCTGGCTACTACCTAACCCCAAAAGGCTTACTTTTGGTTTCAGAACTTTACCGCAAACACCGTTTGATAGAAGTTTTTCTAGCCAACCATCTTCATTACAATGCGGATGAAATTCACCAAGAAGCTGAAATTTTAGAACATACGGTTTCTACCATTTTTATCGATCGTTTGGAAGAAAATCTTAATTTTCCCGCATTTTGTCCGCACGGTGGAACAATTCCAAAAAAGGGTGACTTGTTAGTAGAAATTCATCATCAAACGCTCAGTCAAATTGAAACATTGGGTACTTACAAAATCAGTCGAACACACGACGAAGCTCATTTGCTAAACTACCTTGAAGAACATGAGTTGGCCATCAATGATGTCGTCGAGTTGATAAAAGTCGATGACTATGCCAAAACACACACACTAGCCTATCACTCACGACAATTGGTTATCCCAGAAAGAATTGCTGAACAAATTTATGTTGAAAAAGTTGACTAAGTGATGCAAAAATGAGGTTTGGACAAAAGTGCCTAACCTCATTTTTTATATAGTTGTAATAAGCAAAACGCAGTGGTTTGGACTTCAACAATCTGGGGATAGATTGTTGAAGGTCGCTGTCAAAAAATATTAAAACAGCGATTACCAACTTTAGTCAACTTAGAGTTTCCCATGCACAAGGATTAGGCACTTTTGACACTTGCTTTAAAAGCTTATTTCCAACCTCAAACAATTCTCAATGGTTTTGATGCTTGCTTTGCAAGCTAGATTTCCCACCTCAAACCATTCTCAATGGTTTGAGCAATCACTGCTGAGTGGGGGCTAATACGCTGATAAATCAGCTTTTACAACTCTTTTGATGCCAAGCTTCACTTGACTCTATTTTCCACCTCAAAAGCTTCCCCAAAGCTTTTAAGCTGTGCGAGGGTGAGTTATAAAGTTCGGGGAACCTTTATAATCGGGAAATAAAGCTTACGAAGTAAGTGTCAAAAACGGTCTATCCCCAGACCGTTTTAGGTCAGCAAGAAGAAATGAAGACTTGCTGAGAAATCAAGTTTCTCCGAAAATACTGATTCGCTTTTTAATTTCTAGGCTCATGAATAAAATCTCCACTGGAGATTTTATTTGTCTCACTCCCATTTTATTATGCTAATTTTTCCAAAAATGCCATTAAAATTTTGGCAGATTGTTTACCAGCTTCGATGATGAATTCTTCAAATGTCATATTGGCATCATGGGCTGCTGTGTCAGACATGGCACGAACAACAATAAATGGTTTGTTCAAACTGTGGGCAGCTTGCGCAATCGCAGCACCTTCCATTTCAACAGCTTGAACTTCTGGAAATGCTGCTTTAATGGCATCAATTTTATCTTGGCCAGCGATAAAAGAATCCCCAGTTGCAATCAAACCAATTTGACTAGCAACGTTAGCTTCGTTTAAGACTTGTTCAAAAGTGTCAACAAAGCCTTTGTCTGACTCAAAGTAAAGAGGTTGCATTGACATTTGACCATAATCGTAACCAAAAGCTGTTAAATCAACGTCATGATAAACTAATTTATCGGCAACGACAACATCACCAATATCTAAACCCGTAGCAACAGCACCAGCTGACCCTGTGTTAATAAGAGCATCAACACCAAAATGATCAGAAAGAACAGCTACAGACATCGCTGACATCACCTTTCCAACACCTGATTGGACAAGAACAACCTCATGATTTTCAAGTCTGCCTTCATAATAAGTATTCCCTAGAACTTGATGTTCAACCTTGTTTTCCAAATGTTCCACAAGAAGCTTTAATTCCTGCTCCATTGCTGCAATAATTCCAATTTTCATCACAAAAATACAAGAGTTTTCAACTAAGATGATTCTCCAAGTTAGTTTTCTAACTCTTGCTTACTCCTTCTTAACGTTTTTAATTAGAGATTAAACACCGCGAAAAAAAGTGCAATCAATAAAACAATAACCACAAGCATGATTAGATTAAGTTTTCGTTGAAACTTGCTACGTTTAGCATTTTCAATGCGACGACTTTTATAAACGTATTGGTCTTTTTTCTTACGATCTTTCCATTTATCCAGAAATCCTTGGGGTTCTTCTTCCTCTTTTTCATATGGCACAATGGTGTCATAAAGGTCTGTACGAATAACTTTTGTCTCCTCGTCATCCTCTAGATACTGGTCATCATAAAAAATTTCACCACGGTTAGCACGTTCGATTATCTCGTCTGTTAAAAGTGGTTTTCCCATTTGTCTATCCTCCAAAATGCAGAGCATAATATTGAAGGGCTATGATTGTTTTAGCATCTTCAATAGCTCCAGATTTCACCAAATCCATACATTCTTGATAGGTTAATTCAAGAATTTCTAAGACTTCGTCATCATCTTGCGGACGTGGATTTGGTACTTTTTGCAAATGAGTTGCTTGATATAGCTTAATTTTTTCATTGCAAAAACCAATAGCAGTATAAAACTCATGAATTTGTTTTAAATCGCCAGAGTATCCTGTTTCCTCTTCTAATTCACGCGCAGCGGTATCTTGTTCAGAGCCGTTTTCACCAAGTTCGAGTTTGCCTGCTGGAATTTCGTAAGAAATTTTTTCGATTGCCTTGCGATATTGCTTAACCAGAATAATGTTATTCTCATCAGTCACCGCTAAAACAGCAACAGCTCCTCGGTGAAAAATGAGTTCTCGTTTAGCTTGACCTAAATCATTGGGTAATTCGACATCGTCAACAACAACTTTAAAAATGTGCCCATCAAAAATCTCTGTTCGTTTGATCGTTTTTTCTTCAAAATCCATACTAAGCATTCTCCCTAAAAATATTTCCAAATTAGATTTTACTACAAAATAGCAAGAAATGCCATTCTTACACGGTTAATTGCCATAATGTCTCTAAAAAATCATAAAAAAGAGGTCAAATCAAGTTAATGCTGTCCCCTGAATATAAGCAAAAATTGCCCGTGTTTAGAGTACAGCTTAATGATTTAAACCTCCTAAAATATGCTTACTTTTTATTGTTTGGGTGGTGTGGTTTGTTAAGGGCATAGCCTGCTTTGTTAACTTGACGACCACGTCCAATCGCTAAAGCATCTTTTTCAACGTCATCAGAAATCGTTGAACCTGCTGCTGTCAAAGCGTTATCTCCCAAAGTAACTGGTGCAATGATTGTTGAATTACTTCCAACAAACACATTGTTGCCAATGGTTGTTTTAAATTTATGTTGACCATCATAGTTGGCAATGATTGTACCAGCACCAAAATTAACTTCGCTTCCAACGGTCGCATTACCAATGTATGTCAAATGTCCTGCTTTAGTATCTTCACCAACGATAGATGATTTTACTTCAACAAAGTTACCAATGTGAACATTTTTTTCAAGCGTTGAATCTGGGCGAACATGGGCAAACGGTCCAATGGTTACACCATCTTTAACAACAGATTGTTCAATCATTGAGTTTGTGATAACGACATTTTCACCAATTATTGCATCAACAAGATAAGTACCATTTGTCAAGACAGAACCTGAACCAACTTTAGTATTTCCTTTGAGGGTAACGTTGGCTTCAATCATCACATCAGGTGCAATCTCAACGTCAACATCAATGTAAGTTGCTGCTGGATTTTGGAAAGTCACACCGGTAACCATGTGTTTTTTGTTGATACGACGGCGCATAACGTTTTCTGCTGTCGCCAGTGCCACACGGTCATTAACACCAAGACTTTCATCAAAATCATGAAGCACGTAAGCTCCGACTTTTTCACCAGTATTGCGGAAAATTGAAATGACATCAGTCAAATAATATTCCCCTTGGGCGTTGTTAGTGTTGATATTTTTAAGCGCTTCAAAAAGGCGTTTATTGTCAAAGACATAAGTTCCTGTGTTGATTTCTTTGACTTGACGTTCAAATTCAGAAGCGTCTTTTTGTTCAACGATTTTAAGCACTTCGCCGTTTTTATTACGAATGATACGTCCGTAACCAAATGGATTTTCGGCTGTCGCTGTTAAAATTGTGGCAACGTTTTTGTGGCTAACATGAAAATCAATTAATTCTTTCAAGCTTTCCCCAGTGATAAGCGGTGTATCACCAGCGATAACAAGGGTCTGACCTTCAAGACCAGCCAATTCATCTTCTGCCATCATGACCGCATGACCAGTTCCGAGTTGTTCTGTTTGCATGACAAATTCTGATTTGTCAGCTAAAACTTCACGAACCATTTCGGCTTTATGCCCAATAACCGTCACATTTTTTTCTGGATTCAACGCTGATACAGCACGAAAAACGTGTTCTAACATTGTAATGCCAGAAACTTTATGAAGAACTTTTGGCAAGTCAGATTTCATACGTGTTCCCTTACCAGCGGCTAAAATAATTGCATAATTTGACATAACTAATTCCTTAAAAAATAGAGTCGTTCTGCAGGAAAAATAAAGTGACAATTCTTTATTTTTTCTCACACAAGCTACTCCATTATATCACATTTACTTATTTTGAGCTTAATTTTATGGCAATCAAGGTGCACATTCTAACCATTACAAGCTGTTAATGGCTGCATCCAAGACTTCCATAACAGCACGGCTATGCTCAAGTGCCAATTTTGTAGCCGTCATGTCCTCTTGCTCGATAATGGCTTGGAAAGCAACAAATTCATCATGCATACGGTGATTTAGGGTATTTTCATTAATCATTGTCATGCTTTGATTATTCAAACTTAAAGCTAATTCTGGCACGGTATTCGTAGCGCCGATAATAGCAATTGATCCTTTATTGCCTTGAATCGTTGATTTAATCTCTGTTGCACAATCTTTGGCACCAATACAAGCAGCTTTAAAGTGACCATAATCCATGATTAGGATACCTGAGGTATCCACACCACGTTCCATATTTGCCAAATACTGTACTTTTTCAGGTTTACCAAATAAGCCAACTACCAAATGAATGTTGTAAATATTAAGGTCACGCAGTGCTCCGCCACCTTTTTCTGGGTCAAAGGTAGGCGCAATCTCGCCACGTTTGAAGGCGTCGTAACGTGAAGAATACTGTGAATAATTACATTCAACGATTTTAATATCACCAAGCTTAGCCAGATTGCCTTTAATAGCTGCAAAATTGCTAAGGTACTGATTGGTAATAGCTTCTAACAAAATACGATTGTTCTGCTCTGCTATTTTTGCCAAGTCTTCAAATTCTGCTAAAGTCAATGTAAATGGCTTTTCACAAATGACGTGTTTCCCAGAAGTAAGTGCCTTTTTAGCATAATCATAGTGCAAGTGGTTTGGAAGTGCCACATAAATGGTGTCAACATCTGGATTTGCCAAAATGCTATCATAATCGCTACTTGCTTGAGAAATGCCGTAAATTTCAGCGAGTTTTTGTGCTTTTTCAAGACTTCGTGGTGTTGATAAAATAGCACTTAAGGCAATGCCATTGATTTCTTTTAAAACCGGTAACACTTCGTCAACAATTTTTCCTGTTCCTAAAATGGCTAATTTCATGAATTTTCTCCTATCGTATCTTGCTAAACTGTGGGATAAACCACTTCAAATTCTTCTAAAACGATTAAGCTTTCTGGTGTGAATGTCAACCCACATTCTTCAAAATAGGGTTTGAAAAATGCTTCGTGAACATCTCGCCAGTAAGCAAGCGATTTATCACCCTCACCTTCTTTGAAAGCATGCTTCTCCGAGACTTCCTTAAAAGGTACAACAGAGACTTTTTTAATCTGAATAATGCAAACTGCTTGGTCTTTGCTATCTAAAATCACATCATAAGCCCCAACTTCAGGTAGCGGGTCATTATCAACAGCATATAAGTCATAAGCTGATGCCGTCGCCGTTTTTGTGCCCTCAAGGACTAACTTCGCTAACAAATCAGCTTTTGCACCAAACGACCAAGCGTCAATGTCATCTCCGATTGAAGGATTGATTTTCTTATACTTGTTCCAAAGTTCTTGTGCGTTCATGATTATCTCCAATTCTTTTCTGTCTTACTTCTTCTTACAATCCGTTTGACAGAATTTCCCACTATGGTTTTCTCCTCTTCATTTTGAAGCCCCTCTTTCATTATTCTACATTTGAAGCAATGCCGAATTGTTTATCTACCCGTTGCTAAAATCTCGTTTCTAAATATGCTATTTACCACGTTCAAAAATAGCCAATAACTACTTCAAACTCCAGCCGCCGTCGATTTTGATGATTTCGCCTTGCATGGAGCTTGCTTTGCCTGATGCTAAAAATTCTGTCAAATCAGCGATTTCTTCGGGATTACTCCAACGTCCAATTGGTGTTTCTTGGGCTACCCAGTCAGCTAATCCTCCAGGTTCAAAATCACTAGCTGTCATGGCTGTCTTAACCGCACCTGGTGCGATACCAAAAATTTGAATCTTATCCTTAGCATAGTCAAGTGCCAGCTGGCGCGTGAAGCCTGCAAGAGCGTGCTTACTAGCGGTGTAAGCTGCTCCGCCACCACCTGCGATAAAGGACGCAATTGAGCACATGTTGATGATGATACCAGATTTTCGTTCCACCATTTTGGCTAAGTAGTGGCGTGTAATTTTGACTGTCGCAAAGAAATTGGTCTGAAAAACACGTTCCAATTCGTCGTCTGATACTTCAAGCAAAGGCTTGTAAGCGTCGAGAATTCCAGCGGTGTTACACAAGATATCCACGTCCTGAACCGAATCGTACAGCGAAGCTAAATCCGTCGTCAAGTCCAACTGCAAGAAATGAAAGTTGTCATCTTGAATCTGAGGCGCTTGCGATTTGTCAACGCCATATACCGCGCAGCCATTTTTCAAAAAAAGTCGTGCTTGTGCGAGTCCAATGCCAGAACTAACGCCTGTGATGAGAACTTTAGTCATGGACTTCAACCCAATCAGTCGCTAGAACGTCACATGGGGTCGGCGACCACATGGAAAAGCCTTCACCGTCACCTGAAACGTTGATGAGAAAATACGGTGTCACTGGTAATGCCACGCCATTTTGCTCAAGCGTGTCAAATAGCTGAACGTAATTTTCAGCGCCACCCCAGCCTGTGCGGACATATTTTTTCTTAGCCTTTAAACCAGGCAAAATTTCTTCAAAAGTCATTTCTTTCTTATATTTATATTAGCGGGTAGCTCCCGCCAGTATAAACCCTTTCTTTCATTATTTTTTAGATTTGTTTTATACTTAGTTCAGCGCTGTGGATTAGTATCATTTCTCAATCGCTTAGACGATTTCAAGGAGACTCTAACCACAGCTCTTTGTTTTATTGGTAATGAGTTTGATAACGCTTGGACGTTTTATTTTGTGTAAGAATACAAGGCAAAGAGTGCGTGGAACGAACAACAGTCGCTAATCACTTTGAAAGGAATCAAAAACTTATGTTCTATGTTGGTATTGATATTGCCAAAAACAAACACGATTTAGCTTGTATGGATGAAACTGGAGAAACAGTAATCACTAACTTCAGATTTGCCAATTCTTATCAAGGCTTTCATCAGCTGAAACTAAAGCTAGAACAGCTATCTCCTATCACACAAGATGTCCAAATAGCGCTTGAAAGCACAGGACACTATAACTACAATATAGTGACTTTTTTAAGAGAGTTAGGCTACAACGTATTTGTTTACAACCCTTTTATTATCAAGCAATTTGCCAAATCTCAATCACTTAGAAAAACTAAGACTGATAGGAAAGATGCTCTTTTAATCGCTCGTAAGCTACGCTCTGATGTCACTCCTGAATATTATCAGACAGATAAATCAAT
>NZ_NETH01000044.1 GCF_003337175.1 Streptococcus gallolyticus | reverse complement strand
GCTCAGTTGGTAGAGCAATGGATTGAAGCTCCATGTGTCGGCGGTTCGATTCCGTCTCGCGCCATTAATTTTATATTCTATTTGCGGGTGTAGTTTAGTGGTAAAACTACAGCCTTCCAAGCTGTTGTCGCGAGTTCGATTCTCGTCACCCGCTTTTATTTATATTTTGGTTATTCCAACTTTCATGGGCGCATAGCTCAGCTGGTTAGAGCGCACGCCTGATAAGCGTGAGGTCGGTGGTTCGAGTCCACTTGTGCCCATACATGGAATGGAGAATTACTCAAGAGGCTGAAGAGGACGGTTTGCTAAATCGTTAGGTCGGGTAACTGGCGCAAGGGTTCGAATCCCTTATTCTCCGTACTATTTTGAAGCGAGATTATCTTTGGATATCTCGTTTTATTTTTTATATTCTAGGATAGTTGGTGCAAAATCTTGAAAAAATTAAGAATCTCTCGTTTTGTTTTTTTCGCGGTATTGATTTTATTGCTTTTTGGCATGTCTTTAGCTTTTTTATTTAGAAATTCTGGGGTGGTTTCTGCAATCTCTTCCCCTATAAGGAGTGTTGTTGCTCGTGTGGATTCCGTGGTTTCTGCTCCTTTTCGTTTCTTAGATTCTGCTAATGAGGAAATTCGAGATCTTTTTAATACGTATTCTGAGAACAAGGAATTAAAGCAAAAAGTTGCCGAATTAGAGGATCAAAGTGAATTAATTGATTCTTTAAAAGAAGAAAATGAAGAGCTTAATAGTGAGATTGGAGCTTCATCATCAATTACTTCTCAATTTTCAGCTACTGGAAAGGTTATTGTCCGAAGTCCCGTTTCTTGGTATGATTCGTTAACTGTTAAGCTAGGAAAGAAGAATAATATAACGAAAAAAATGTTGGCTTTATCGGGTGGTGGTCTAATCGGTACGGTATCTGATGTGGATTCTACAACTTCGAGTATAACACTTTTATCAAACGGTTCAGATTTTAATATTCCAATTAAGATTACGACCTCTTCAGCAGAAGTTTATGGTTTATTGGAATCTTATGATTCGGATAAAAAATGTTTTGTCATTACAAATTTAAATTCTTCTGTGGATATTGAAGAAGGAGATAGTGTTGTAACGAGTGGTCTAGATGGAGATACTGTTGCCAATATTTCTGTCGGTACGGTTTCGAGTGTAAAAAATAGTTCAGAAAGTTTGGAGCGTGTTGTCTATGTGACTCCGACAGCAGACTTTTCTGATATTTCTTATGTAACAATTGTTGGTGATTAAAGTGAAATTTTATAAAAATAAGTATTTTTTACTATTGTTACTTTTCCTATTAATGTTAATTGATGGGCAACTATCCTTTTTAGCGAGTTCGATATTTTCTTATCATTTGACGGTTTCTAGTCATTTATTGCTATTAGCTGTTTTGTACTTTTATCACGATAAGAATAACTATTTTATGTTTATCAGCTCGCTTGTTTTGGGTGGGATATTTGATATTTACTATTTAAACCGAATTGGTTTAGTTATCTTTTTGCTACCGATTCTAGTCATTTTTACTAGTAAAATTAGTAAAAATTTCTTTGTGAGCAATTTTCAAACATTAATCTTTTATATTATTGTTTTGTTTTTGTTTGAAATTGTTGGGGAATTAGGAGCTATTCTACTTGGAATGACAACGATGTCAATGACCTATTTTATAGCTTATTGCTTTGCACCAACTCTTATCTACAATATTCTTATGTACTTAATCTTTCAAAAAGTGTTTAAAAAAGTATTTTTGGAAAGTTAGATTACCAGAACAAAATACAAATGTAACAATCACGTAATATTAATGGCGTGATTTTTTGGTAAAATAATAATGTCTTATCAAAAAGGAGTAGTTTAATTTATATGAAAAAAAGAATTTTATCAGCTGTTCTTGTCAGTGGTGTAACACTTGGAACGGCAGCCACTACAGTAAATGCGGATGATTATGATACACAAATCGCTGCACAAGATGCGGTTATCAGTAATCTTACATCTGAGCAAGCAGCTGCGCAAAGTCAAGTTGATGCTCTTCAAGAACAAGTGACTTCACTTCAATCACAACAAGATGAATTGGAAGCACAAAATGCTCAACTCGAAGCAGAATCTCAAAAATTGAGCGAAGAAATTCAAGCTCTTTCAAGTAAGATTGTTGCTCGTAATGAATCTTTGAAAAAACAAGCACGCAGTGCTCAAAAAACGAATACAGCTACAAGCTACATTAATACAATCCTGAATTCTAAATCAATTTCAGATGCTATTAATCGTGTCGCTGCTGTTCGTGAGGTTGTTTCTGCAAACGAAAAAATGTTGGAACAACAAGAAGCAGATAAAGCGGCTATCGAACAAAAACAAGCTGAAAACCAAGAAGCTATCAATACAGTAGCTGCTAATAAAGCAACTATTGAACAAAACCAAGCAGCTTTGGCAACTCAACAAGCTGAATTGGAAGCAGCCCAATTGAACTTGTCAGCTCAATTGGCAACTGCAGAAGATGAAAAAGCAAGCTTAGTAGCTCAAAAAGAAGCTGCTGAACAAGCAGCGGCTGAAGCAGCTGCAGCACAAGCAGCTGCGGAAGCACAAGCACAAGCTGAGGCAGAAGCGCAAGCTGCATCTGTAGCACAAGCACAAGAATCTGTTGAAAATGGTACAGCTACTGTTGATACTACAACAGATACATCATCACAAGATTCAACTACTGCATCTACGGATACTGAAGCAGCAACTGAAGATACTTCTTCAACTCAACAAACTGCTACAGTTACTCCAACTGCTACAACAACTACATCAAGTTCATCATCATCAAGTAGTTCATCAGCTTCTACTAGCTCAACTGCTTCAACATCAACTTCATCAAGCAGTTCAAGTAGCTCATCTTCAAGCTCAGTGAACACTTACCCTGTTGGTCAATGTACTTGGGGTGTTAAATCACTTGCTTCATGGGTTGGAAACAACTGGGGTAATGCAAATCAATGGATTGCTAGCGCACAAGCTGCAGGTCATTCTGTAGGTACTACCCCACAAGTTGGTGCGGTTGCTGTATGGCCTTATGATGGTGGTGGATATGGACACGTTGCATATGTAACTGCAGTTCAAAGTTCTACAAGTATCCAAGTTATGGAAGCTAATTATGCTGGTAACTCATCTATTGGTAACTATCGTGGATGGTTTGACCCAACTTCATCAACTTGGGGTGGCGGTACTGTTTACTACATCTATCAATAATAAATATTTGAGAAGGAATTTTCCTTCTCTTTTTTCTTTTTGCTCGGATTTCCTTGTATTTATAGGGATTTAACGGCTTTGTCATTGAAAAATAGTTAAAAAAACGTTAAAATGGTATAGGATAAAAACTTTGGAGGAAATCATGTCTTATTCTGATTTAAAATTGTTTGCCTTGTCGTCAAACAAAGAATTAGCAGAAAAAGTTGCTTCGGCTATGGGTATTGAACTTGGAAAATCGACTGTTCGTCAATTTTCTGATGGTGAAATCCAAGTCAACATTGAAGAATCAATTCGTGGACACCATGTCTTTATTTTGCAGTCAACTAGCTCACCAGTTAATGATAACTTGATGGAAATCTTGATTATGGTTGATGCGCTTAAACGTGCTAGTGCTGAAAAAATTAGTGTGGTTATACCTTACTATGGTTACGCTCGTCAAGACCGTAAAGCTCGTTCGCGTGAACCGATTACTTCTAAATTAGTAGCTAATATGCTTGAAGTTGCAGGAGTTGACCGTCTTTTGACTGTTGATTTGCACGCCGCTCAAATTCAAGGGTTCTTTGATATTCCAGTTGATCATTTGATGGGTGCTCCATTGATCGCTGATTACTTTGATCGTCATGGATTGGTTGGAGACGATGTTGTTGTTGTTAGTCCTGACCATGGTGGTGTGACACGTGCTCGTAAATTGGCACAATTCCTCCAAACACCGATTGCTATCATTGATAAACGTCGTAGTGTTACTAAAATGAATACCAGTGAAGTTATGAACATCATTGGTAATGTTAAAGGTAAAAAATGTATCTTGATTGATGATATGATTGATACAGCAGGTACTATTTGTCATGCAGCGGATGCTCTTGCTGAAGCTGGTGCAACAGCGGTGTATGCATCATGTACTCACCCTGTTCTTTCTGGTCCTGCACTTGAAAATATTGAAAAATCAGCTATTCAAAAATTGGTTGTTTTGGATACTATCTATCTTTCAGAAGAACGTTTGATTGATAAAATTGAACAAATCTCAATTGCTGAATTAATCGCTGAAGCAATTACTCGTATTCACGAAAAACGTCCTTTGTCACCATTATTTGAAATGGGAACTGCTAAATAAGATGACTTTTATTAGCTTTCATGTTAAAAACCGTTGGATTTTTGTCTGACGGTTTTTCTGTTTAAATTATTTTGGAAAATATTAACATGTGGATAATTTAATAAAAATTTTTTAAAGATAGAGCTGTGGATAAGTCTAAAAAGGCTGTTTAATTATCTGAATTTTATGTATAATAGATATAATTAGATTTTGAGGTGAGACTATGAGTTTAACAAACCGTTTTAATAAAAACTTAGATAAAATCGAAGTATCATTGATTCGTCAATTTGACCAATCAATTTCAGATGTGCCAGGGATTATAAAGTTAACTTTGGGTGAGCCTGATTTTACAACTCCTGAGCATGTAAAAGGAGCTGCCAAAGCGGCTATTGATGCGAATCAATCACATTATACTGGTATGGCAGGGTTGCCAGCGCTTCGCCAAGCTGCTGCAGATTTTGTGAAGTCAAAATACAATTTGTCTTACAATCCTGACAATGAAATTTTGGTTACGATTGGTGCAACGGAAGCTTTGTCAGCGACTTTGACAGCGATTTTGGAACCAGGAGATACGGTTCTTTTGCCAGCGCCAGCTTATCCTGGGTATGAGCCAATTGCCAATCTTGTCGGTGCTGAAATTGTGGAAATTGATACAACGGCAAATGATTTTGTATTGACACCAGAAATGCTTGAAAAAGCGATTTTGGAACAAGGTGATAAATTAAAAGCAGTTTTGCTTAATTATCCAACTAATCCAACAGGTGTGACTTATTCACGTGAGCAAATTAAGGCTTTGGCTGATGTTCTAAAAAAATATGATGTTTTTGTCATCTCAGATGAAGTGTATTCTGAATTGACCTATAACGATGAGCCGCATGTGTCAATTGCCGAATATCTTCCAGAGCAAACGATTTTGATTAATGGGCTTTCAAAATCTCATGCTATGACAGGTTGGCGAATTGGTTTGATTTTTGCGCCAGCTATTTTCACGGCACAGTTGATTAAGAGTCACCAATATTTGATAACGGCTGCTACGACAATGGCTCAATTTGCCGCGGTTGAGGCTCTTTCTGCTGGTAAGGATGATGCCCTACCGATGAAAGTTGAATATATCAAACGTCGTGATTATATTATTAATAAGATGTCTGCTCTTGGCTTTAAGATTATTAAACCAGACGGTGCTTTTTACATTTTTGCGAAAATTCCTGCTGGTTATGAACAAGATTCGTTTAAGTTCTGTCAAGATTTTGCGCGTAAAAAAGCAGTTGCCCTTATTCCTGGTGTGGCCTTTGGGAAATACGGTGAGGGGTATCTCCGTCTTTCTTATGCGGCTAGTATGGAGACAATCATAACAGCGATGGAACGCTTGAAAGACTTTATGGAAGAACATGCAAACTAAGGAAACTTATGGTCTTGTCCTCTATAATCGTAATTATCGTGAGGATGATAAGCTAGTCAAAATGTTTACAGAAACCAATGGAAAGCATATGTTTTTTGTTAAACATGCTGGTAAATCTCGGTTTAATTCTGTTATTCAGCCGTTAACGGTGGCAAAATTTATTTTAAAAATTAATGATACAGGTCTGTCTTTCATTGAAGATTATAAGGAAGTTGAGTCTTTTAAGGAAATTAATGCAGATTTGTTTAAGTTGTCCTATGCTTCTTATGTGACAGCATTGGCGGATGCAGCTGTGCCAGATGGTGTGGCAGACCCGCAGTTGTTTGCATTTGTTAATAAGACGCTTTCCTTAATGGAAGAGGGACTTGACTACGAAATTTTAACTAATATTTTTGAGATTCAACTTTTAGAACGATTTGGTGTTAGCCTTAATTTTCATGAGTGTGCTTTTTGTCATCGGGTTGGATTGCCCTTTGACTTTTCGCACAAATATTCTGGTCTGCTTTGTCCAGAGCATTATGGAAAAGATGATTATCGTAGTCATCTTGATCCGAATGTGCTGTACCTGGTGGATCGATTTCAAGCCATTCATTTTGATGAATTAAAGACGATTTCAGTTAAGTCTGAGATGAAACGAAAATTGCGTTTATTTATTGATGATATTTATGATAATTATGTCGGTCTTCGTTTGAAAAGTAAAAAATTCATTGATGATTTAGGGATTTGGGGAAATCTTATGAAATAATGGTTGTTAGTGCTGCTTGATTTGTAGAGTGAGCACTAACAGCTTTTTATTTAGAGGTGTGTCATTGAGAAGACAGCTTTTTGAAAAGGTATTGTGATATTTTCTGAAACTGAAAAAAATCGAGAATCATGCTATAATGAAGTGATAATATTTTGTGAGGAAAAAAATTGATATGAAAAAAATTGCTGTTGATGCTATGGGTGGCGACAATGCCCCTAAAGCTATTATTGAAGGAGTTAATCGTGCGTTAGCAGAATTCTCAGATATTGAAATTCAACTTTATGGAGATGAATCTAAGATAAAAGAGTATTTGACTGCAACAGAGCGTGTTTCAATTATTCATACAGAAGAAAAAATTAATTCAGATGATGAACCAGCTAAAGCTATTCGTCGTAAGAAGAAAGCTAGCATGGTACTTGGGGCACAAGCTGTAAAAGAAGGAACAGCAGATGCTGTTATTTCAGCAGGGAATACAGGTGGACTCCTTGCGGCAGGACTATTCGTTGTTGGGCGTATTAAAGGTATTGATCGTCCAGGGCTTATGTCCACTTTGCCAACACTCGATGGTAAAGGGTATGATATGTTGGACCTTGGGGCTAATGCTGAGAATACCCCTAAACATTTACATCAGTATGCTATTTTAGGGTCATTTTATGCGAAGAATGTTCGTGGTATTGCTAAGCCACGTGTTGGTTTGCTTAATAACGGAACTGAGGCAACGAAAGGTGATCCACTTCATAAAGAGGCTTATGCGCTATTAGCAGAAGATACTTCTTTGAACTTTGTCGGAAATGTTGAAGCGCGTGATTTGATGAATGGTGTTGCAGACGTTGTGGTATCGGATGGTTTCACGGGAAACGCTGTCTTAAAAACAATGGAAGGAACTGCTCTTAACATCATGGGAGGTTTGAAATCTTCTATTAAATCAGGTGGTTTAAAAGCAAAATTGGGAGCCCTTCTTTTGAAGGATAGTTTATATCAATTAAAAGGTACTATGGACTATTCAAGTGCAGGTGGTGCAGTTCTTTTTGGGCTTAAAGCGCCTGTTGTGAAATGTCATGGTTCAAGCGATGCGCAAGCCGTTTACTATACAATCAGACAAGTTCGTACAATGTTAGAAACGAATGTGGTTGGTCAATTAGTAGAAGCTTTCACACCAAAGGATTAAACAAGGGGAGGAAGAGATGACAAAAGAGGCTATTTTTGAAAGGATTTGCTTCATTATTAAGGAGCAATTGCATAAACCAGAGTTGAACATTACTCAAACGACAACTTTACATGATGATTTGGGAGTTGATTCGATTACCTTAATGGAATTTATCATCAATTTAGAAGATGAGTTTCATTTGGAAATCCCTGACGAAGATGTTGAAAACATGAAATGTATGGGAGAAATGATGGAATATCTCTATAATCGCGTAAATTAATTAAAAACGTTCGTTAATTTCGAACGTTTTTATTTTATTTCGTTAAAAAGTCTGCTAAATGTTGAAATTGGTAACATCATGTGTTAAAATTTAGTAGAACAAAAGCGAAAGGCGAACAAAAACATGTCACGACAACTTATTTATACGGGAAAAGCAAAAGATATTTACACTACATCAGAAGATGAGAATTTGATTATTTCAGTCTATAAAGACCAAGCGACAATGCTTAATGGTGCTCGTAAAGAGACTATTAAGGGTAAAGGCGTTCTTAATAATCAAATCTCATCTTTAATTTTTACGAAATTGAATGAAGCAGGTGTAGCGACTCACTTTGTTAAACAATTGTCAGAAACCGAACAATTAAATCAAAAAGTTGATATTATTCCACTTGAAGTTGTTTTGCGTAATGTTACTGCAGGTTCATTCTCAAAACGCTTTGGTGTTGAAGAAGGAATTAAATTAGATACTCCAATCGTTGAATTTTACTACAAAAATGATGATTTGGATGACCCATTTATCAATGATGAACACGTAAAATTCCTTGGTATTGCAAGTAATGAAGATATTGCTTATATCAAAGCAGAAACACGTCGTATTAATGACCTTTTGAAAGATTGGTTCAGCCAAATTGGTCTTCATTTGATTGATTTCAAATTGGAATTTGGTAAAGACAAAGATGGCAAAATTATTCTTGCGGATGAATTTTCACCAGATAACTGCCGTCTTTGGGATGCTGAAGGTCATCACATGGATAAAGATGTTTTCCGTCGTGATTTAGGTAGTTTGACAGATGTTTACGAAGTTGTCCTTGAAAAACTCAAAGGGCTTAACTAAAAACGGTGATTTCTAATTAAGTAGAAAGAAGAATTCTAAAAAGGGTAAGAAATGAATAAACGAATTTTCGTTGAGAAAAAATCAAATGTTAACATTAAGGCTCAGGCGCTTGTTAAAGAACTTAAACATAATCTTCAATTAACAAGTTTGACTAATTTACGCATTATTCAAGTTTACGATGTTTTTAATTTGGCAGATTCGCTTTTCGAACGTGCTGAAAAACACATTTTTTCTGAACAAGTAACGGATAATATTTTGACTGAGAGTGATGTGGTTGCTGAACTTGCTAACTATGCTTTCTTTGCTATTGAATCACTTCCAGGTCAATTTGACCAACGTGCAGCGTCATCACAAGAAGCATTGCTTCTTCTTGGCAGCAGTAATGATGTAACGGTTAATACAGCTCAACTTTATCTTGTTAACAAGGATATTGATACTGCTGAACTTGATGCGGTTAAGAATTATCTTCTTAATCCAGTAGATTCTCGTTTTAAAGATATTACAACAGGAATTGCGCCACAAGCATTTTCAGAATCAGACAAAACGATTCCAAATCTTGATTTCTTCAAGACTTATACAGCGGCTGAATTTGCTGATTATAAAGCTGAACAAGGTTTGGCGATGGAAGTTGATGACCTTGTCTTTATCCAAGAGTACTTCAAATCAATTGGGCGCGTGCCAACGGAAACAGAATTGAAAGTTTTGGATACTTATTGGTCAGACCACTGCCGCCACACAACTTTCGAAACTGAGCTTAAACATATTGATTTCTCAGCATCTAAATTCCAAAAACAATTACAGGCAACTTATGATAAATATATTGCTATGCGTGATGAACTTGGACGTTCTGAAAAGCCACAAACATTGATGGACATGGCGACAATCTTTGGTCGTTATGAACGTGCGAACGGTCGCTTGGACGATATGGAAGTGTCAGACGAAATTAACGCATGTTCTGTTAACATTGAAGTTGATGTGAACGGTGTTAAAGAACCATGGCTGTTGATGTTCAAGAATGAAACACACAATCATCCAACGGAAATTGAACCATTTGGTGGTGCCGCAACGTGTATCGGTGGTGCAATCCGCGACCCATTATCAGGACGTTCTTATGTTTATCAAGCGATGCGTATTTCAGGTGCTGGTGATATTACAACACCAATTTCAGAAACTCGTCTTGGTAAATTGCCACAACAAGTGATTTCTAAAACAGCGGCACATGGTTATTCTTCATATGGTAACCAAATCGGTCTTGCCACAACTTATGTTAAAGAATATTTCCATCCAGGATTCGTCGCTAAACGTATGGAACTCGGTGCCGTTGTCGGTGCAGCTCCTAAGGGAAATGTTGTTCGTGAGAAACCAGAAGCTGGTGATGTGGTTATTCTTCTCGGTGGTAAAACTGGTCGTGACGGTGTCGGTGGTGCAACAGGCTCATCTAAAGTTCAAACGGTTGAATCTGTTGAAACAGCTGGTGCAGAAGTACAAAAAGGGAATGCCATTGAAGAACGTAAAATTCAACGTCTTTTCCGTAATGGTAATGTGACTCGCCTCATTAAAAAATCAAACGACTTTGGTGCTGGTGGTGTTTGTGTGGCAATTGGTGAATTAGCTGACGGTCTTGAAATCGACCTTAACAAAGTGCCTTTGAAATACCAAGGACTTAATGGAACTGAAATTGCCATTTCTGAATCACAAGAACGTATGGCTGTTGTGGTTCGTCCGAAAGATGTTGAGGCTTTTGTGGCAGAATGTCATAAAGAAAATATTGACGCGGTAGTGGTTGCCACAGTTACTGAAAAACCAAATCTTGTTATGACTTGGAATGGTCAAACAATCGTTGATATTGAACGTCGTTTCCTTGATACAAACGGTGTGCGCGTGGTGGTTGATGCTAATGTTGTTGACAGTCAAGTTGGCATGCCAGAACAAGGTACCACTTCAGCTGCGACACTTGAATCTGATACTGTAACTGTTCTTTCTGACCTTAATCACGCTAGTCAAAAAGGTTTACAAACCATCTTTGATAGCTCTGTTGGTCGTTCAACGGTTAATCATCCGATTGGTGGTCGTTATCAAATCACACCAACAGAAAGTTCCGTTCAAAAACTTCCTGTGCAAAACGGTGTAACAACAACAGCGTCAGTTATGGCACAAGGGTTCAACCCTTATATTGCTGAATGGTCACCATATCATGGTGCAGCTTATGCTATTATCGAAGCAACAGCGCGTTTGGTGGCAACAGGTGCGAATTGGTCTAAAGCACGCTTCTCTTATCAAGAATATTTCCAACGTATGGATAAACAAGCTGAACGCTTTGGACAACCAGTCTCAGCCCTTCTTGGGTCAATCGAAGCGCAATGGCAACTTGGTTTACCATCAATCGGTGGTAAAGACTCAATGTCTGGTACATTTGAAGAATTGACAGTACCACCAACTTTGGTTGCTTTTGGTGTGACAACAGCTGATAGTCGTAATGTTCTTTCGCCAGAATTTAAAGCAGCTGATGAATACATTTACTACATTCCAGGGAAAGCTATTTCACAAGAGGTTGATTTTGATTTGATTAAAGCTAATTTTGCTAAATTTGAAGCGATTCAAAAAGCACACCATATCACATCAGCTTCAGCTGTTAAATATGGTGGTGTGATTGAAAGCTTGGCACTTGCAGCTTTTGGTAACCATATCGGAGCTAAAGTAGAATTGGCAGAGCTTGCAACTAGCTTGACAGCACAACTCGGTGGCTTTATCTTTACATCTACTGAAGAAATTGCTGAAGTTAGCAAAATCGGTAAAACAACAGCTGACTTTACACTTGCTGTCAATGGTGTCAACCTTGCAGGAGATAAACTTTTGTCAGCCTTTGAGGGCAAACTGGAAGATGTTTATCCAACTGAATTTGAACAGAGTACAAAACTTGAAGATGTTCCAGCAGTTGCTTCGGATGCAGTGATTAAAGCAAGTGAAAAAGTTGCTGAACCATTGGTTTACATCCCAGTATTCCCTGGTACAAACTCAGAGTACGATTCAGCTAAAGCCTTTGAACAAGCAGGTGCAAAAGTTAACTTGGTACCATTTGTAACACTTGATGAAGCAGCTATTGAAGCATCTGTTGACACAATGGTTGACAATATCAGTAAAGCTAACATCATCTTCTTTGCAGGTGGTTTCTCAGCTGCTGATGAACCAGACGGTTCGGCTAAATTCATTGTCAATATCTTGTTGAACCAAAAAGTCCGCGCAGCTATTGACAGCTTTATTGAAAAAGGTGGTCTTATTATCGGTATCTGTAATGGATTCCAAGCCCTTGTGAAATCAGGTCTTCTTCCATATGGTAACTTTGAAGATGCGACTGAAACAAGTCCAACTCTTTTCTACAATGATGCTAACCAACACGTTGCGAAAATGGTTGAAACACGTATTGCCAATACAAATTCACCCTGGCTTGCAGGTGTTGAAGTGGGTGACGTTCATGCTATTCCAGTATCACATGGTGAAGGTAAATTCGTCGTAACAGATGAAGAATTTGCAGCACTTCGTGATAATGGACAAATCTTCAGCCAATATGTTGACTTTGACGGCAAACCAAGTATGGATTCTAAATATAATCCAAACGGTTCTGTACATGCGATTGAAGGTATCACAAGCAAGAACGGTCAAATTATTGGTAAAATGGGACATTCAGAACGTTACGAAGACGGTCTTTTCCAAAATATTCCAGGAAATAAAGAGCAACACTTGTTCCGTAGCGCTGTTAACTATTTTACTAAAGGGTAATACTATTTTTAAAAATATATTTTATAGAAATGACATGACTGCGATTGCGTCTTGAAATTCTAAATGCAAATACATGGGCAAGAGAGCTGAGGCTTGTCTCAGCCTCTTTTGTCAACTTATCAAAAGGAGAAAAAATTCCTTATCATTTAGTTCTAGGTAATAAAAATAATGACATACGAAGTTAAATCTCTAAATGAAGAATGTGGTGTTTTTGGGATCTGGGGGCACCCTCAAGCAGCTCAAGTGACTTATTTTGGACTCCACAGTCTTCAACACCGCGGTCAAGAAGGTGCTGGTATCGTCACAAACGATAAGGGCAAACTTCTTCAGCACCGTAATACTGGTCTTCTTTCAGAAGTATTTAAAAATCCTGCTGATTTGGAAAAATTAACAGGAACTGCAGCTATTGGTCACGTTCGCTATGCGACTGCTGGCTCTGCGTCTATTAATAACATTCAACCATTTCTTTACAACTTTACAGACGAGCAATTTGGGCTTTGCCACAATGGTAATTTGACAAATGCAGTATCATTGAAAAAAGAATTGGAAGACCAAGGAGCGATTTTTAATGCCTCATCTGATACTGAAATTCTAATGCATCTGATTCGCCGTAGCCATAATCCTGAGTTTATCGGTAAAGTCAAAGAAGCCTTGAACACTGTCAAAGGTGGCTTTGCTTATCTCTTGATGACAGAAGATAAATTGATTGTTGCGCTTGACCCAAATGGTTTTCGTCCCTTGTCAATTGGGCAAATGGCAAATGGTGCTTGGGTAGTATCAAGTGAAACATGTGCCTTTGAAGTGGTTGGTGCTAAATGGGTTCGTGATGTAAAACCAGGAGAACTTGTTATCATTGATGACAATGGCATTCAGTATGACACTTACACAAATGATACACAGCTTGCTATCTGTTCAATGGAATATATCTATTTTGCACGTCCTGACAGTGCTATTTATGGTGTCAATGTTCATACAGCTCGTAAAAATATGGGGAAACGTTTGGCACAGGAATTTCAACATGAAGCTGATATTGTTGTTGGTGTACCGAATTCATCACTTTCAGCAGCGATGGGATTTGCTGAAGAATCAGGTCTCCCAAATGAAATGGGTTTGGTGAAAAATCAGTACACACAACGTACTTTCATTCAACCGACACAAGAGTTGCGTGAGCAAGGGGTTCGCATGAAGCTCTCAGCCGTATCCGGTGTTGTTAAAGGTAAGCGCGTGGTCATGGTTGATGATTCTATTGTGCGTGGAACGACATCACGCCGTATCGTTCGTTTGCTTCGTGAAGCTGGTGCGACAGAAGTTCATGTGGCAATCGGTAGTCCAGAATTGAAATACCCATGCTTCTACGGTATCGATATTCAAAATCGTCGTGAATTGATTTCAGCTAACCACACTAAAGATGAAGTTTGTGAGATTATCGGTGCTGATAGCTTGACTTACTTGTCCATTGACGGTTTGATTGAATCAATCGGTCTTGATACAGATGCGCCTAATGGTGGTTTGTGTGTGGCTTACTTTGACGGTAAGTATCCAACACCACTTTACGATTACGAAGAACCTTACCTCAAGAGCTTAGAAGAAAAAACAAGCTTCTATATTCATGAAGTTAATGAAAATAAATAGAACTGTTTAATAGCTCTGCTATTTCCCAAAAGGAGAAAATATTATGACAAAAAATGCATACGCTCAATCTGGTGTTGATGTTGAAGCGGGTTATGAAGTTGTTGCACGTATCAAAAAACACGTTGCACGTACTGAGCGTGCAGGTGTTATGGGAGCTCTTGGTGGCTTTGGTGGTATGTTTGACCTTACAAAAACTGGTGTGAAAGAACCTGTTTTGATTTCAGGAACTGATGGTGTGGGAACAAAACTCATGCTTGCCATTAAATATGATAAACACGATACAATCGGTCAAGACTGTGTTGCCATGTGTGTTAATGACATCATTGCAGCTGGTGCGGAACCACTTTACTTCCTAGATTACATTGCAACTGGTAAAAATGAACCTGCAAAACTTGAACAAGTCGTTGCAGGTGTTGCCGAAGGTTGTGTTCAATCTGGCGCAGCTCTTATCGGTGGTGAAACTGCTGAAATGCCTGGTATGTATGGTGAAGATGATTATGATTTGGCTGGTTTTGCAGTAGGTGTTGCTGAACAATCGCAAATCATTGATGGTTCAAAAGTTTCTGATGGTGACGTTCTTCTTGGACTTGCTTCAAGTGGGATTCACTCGAACGGTTATTCACTTGTCCGTCGTGTCTTTGCTGATTACACAGGTGAAGAAGTGCTTCCAGAACTTGAAGGCAAAAAATTAAAAGAAGTTCTTCTTGAACCAACACGTATCTACGTTAAAGCGGTGCTTCCACTTATCAAAGAAGAATTGGTTAACGGTATTGCTCACATTACTGGTGGTGGTTTTATTGAAAATGTCCCACGTATGTTTGCGGATGATTTAGCGGCTGAAATCGAAGAAGATAACCTTCCTGTTCTTCCAATTTTTAAAGTTCTTGAAAAATACGGTAATATCAAACACGAAGAAATGTTTGAAATCTTCAACATGGGTATTGGTTTGATGTTGGCAGTTAGCCCTGATAAGGTTGAGCGCGTGAAAGAATTGCTTGACGAACCCGTTTACGAACTTGGTCGTATTGTTAAAAAAGCTGATGCAAGTGTGGTGATTAAATAATGAAAAAAATCGCAGTTTTTGCGAGTGGTAATGGGTCAAATTTTCAAGTTATTGCGGAGCAATTTCCAGTTGAATTTGTCTTTTCAGACCACCGAGAGGCATATGTCTTAAAACGTGCCAAAAAACTCGGTGTAACAGCTCATGCTTTTGAGCTCAAAGAATTTGATAATAAAGCAGCTTACGAAGAGGCTATTGTTACTTTGCTTGAAAACTATGATATTGATTTGGTTTGCCTAGCTGGTTATATGAAGATTGTTGGTCCGACTTTGCTAGCAACCTATGAAGGTCGTATCATCAATGTTCACCCAGCTTATCTGCCAGAATTTCCAGGTGCTCATGGTATTGATGATGCTTGGGAAGCAGGTGTTGACCAGTCTGGTGTTACCATTCACTGGGTTGACAATGGCGTTGACACGGGAAAAGTGATTAAACAAGTCCGTGTGCCTCGTCTGGCTGATGATACCATTGACAGTTTTGAAGCTCGTATTCATGAAAATGAGTATAAACTCTACCCAGAAGTTTTAGAGAGCCTAGGAGTTGAGAAAAAGTAGTCAGCGCATTTGATCGCCTAGCTATTGGCATGCTAGCTTATTGGGAGATTATGCTGATGAAAAAGATTTTGGTGTTTGTATTAATTTTTATTGTCGTTGCCTTTATAGTAAATGTACTATTTAGCAATCTTGAAAATCCATGGCGTCTTAGTTTAGCTTATGTTATCGGGCTTATTGCAGGCATGATGATTGACTGGTTTATTTTTTATAGAAAGTAGGACTGAAATGACAAAACGTGCACTAATTAGTGTTTCTGATAAAGTGGGCATTGTTGAATTTGCTCAAGAATTGAAAAAACTTGGTTGGGATATTATCTCGACTGGTGGAACAAAAGTTGCGCTTGATGAAGCAGGTGTTGACACTATTGCGATTGATGAGGTGACTGGATTCCCAGAAATGATGGACGGTCGTGTGAAAACACTTCACCCAAATATTCATGGTGGTCTTTTGGCTCGTCGTGACCTTGACAGCCACCTTCAAGCTGCAAAAGATAACCACATTGAATTGATTGATCTTGTTGTGGTTAACCTTTACCCATTCAAAGAAACAATCTTGAAACCAGAAGTGACTTACGCTGATGCGGTTGAAAATATTGATATCGGTGGTCCTTCAATGCTTCGCTCTGCTGCTAAAAATCATGCTAGTGTAACAGTTGTCGTTGATCCAGCTGACTATGCTCTTGTTTTGGATGAATTGTCAGCTAATGGTGAAACAAGCTTTGATACTCGTAGGCGTTTGGCAGCAAAAGTTTTCCGTCATACAGCAGCTTATGATGCTTTAATTGCAGAATATTTCACAAAACAAGTTGGTGAAACACAACCTGAAAAACTCACAATCACTTACGATTTGAAACAAGCAATGCGTTATGGTGAAAATCCTCAACAAGACGCTGATTTCTACCAAAAAGCTTTGCCAACAGCTTACTCAATTGCTTCTGCTAAACAATTGAATGGTAAAGAATTGTCATTTAACAACATCCGCGATGCTGATGCTGCCATCCGCATTATTCGTGATTTCAAAGACCGTCCCACTGTTGTTGCCCTTAAACACATGAATCCGTGTGGTATCGGACAAGCTGATGCTATTGAAACAGCTTGGGACTATGCTTATGAATCAGACCCAGTTTCAATCTTTGGTGGAATTGTTGTGCTTAACCGTGAAGTTGACGCCGCAACAGCTAAGAAAATGCACGCTATCTTCCTCGAAATCATCATTGCACCAAGTTATTCAGCAGAAGCCCTTGAAATCTTGACAACTAAGAAGAAAAACTTGCGTATTCTTCAATTGCCATTTGAAGCTCAAGAAGCTAGCCAAGTTGAAAAAGAATACACTGGTGTTGTCGGTGGGCTTTTGGTTCAAAACCAAGATGTTATCGAAGAAAATCCAGCTGATTGGAAAGTTGTCACAAAACGTCCACCAAACGACCAAGAAAAAACAGCGCTTGAATTTGCTTGGAAAGCTATTAAATACGTGAAATCTAACGGTATTATTGTGACAAATGACCACATGACACTTGGTGTTGGTCCTGGTCAGACAAACCGTGTAGCATCTGTTCGTATCGCTCTTGATCAAGCCAAAGACCGTCTTGACGGTGCTGTCCTTGCTAGTGATGCCTTCTTCCCATTTGCGGACAACGTTGAAGAAATTGCTGCAGCAGGTGTGAAAGCAATCATCCAACCTGGTGGTTCAGTCCGTGACCAAGAATCTATCGATATGGCTGATAAATACGGCATTGCCATGGTATTTACAGGTGTTCGTCACTTCCGTCATTAAGATTAAGAGTTAATAATATAATAGCAAGTACCTTAGCCAAATTGGTTGAGGCGCTTTTTAAGTTTTCTGAAAGAAAATTTTCAGTCTCTCTTAAGCAAGCTACCCTATACTAAAGATACTCCTAAATAAACTTTTTTTCATACCCCTGCAAATCCTAATCTATTTTAGATTGGGATTTTTGTGTGCAACGATTTTAGAGATAAAAAAGAAAGAACCCCGCTAGCGGAGCCCTTTCAGGAGATTATGAAAAAGAAAAGTTTTAGGATTGTTTATATTGTAAATCGGGTACCTTAATTTTTTCTTAAATCCGTGGTGCTAGTTCATTTCAAAATAGCGTAAGTTATGAGCTAGAATAATTTGTTCAATTCGTAACTGTAGTCCGGCTAGGCTTCTAGCTAATGTATGTTCGATGTCAAAGAGACGACACAGTTCAGAAAAACGTGTTTCAATAGTTCGTCTCATGGTCATCACTTTCCAATTGTTATGTTCTTCGGCTCCTGTCATGTTTTTACGAAATGGCGTCCATAGATGGTAACCTTGTTGTTCTAAGTCCTTCTTGAGTTCACTGCTCAGGTAGTCTAAATCACCTAAGATAACCGATTGCTTACATCCCTCTAATAGTTCATAAACCACCTTGATATCATGGACAGAGGCTGGTGTGACAACATAGTTCAGAATATAACCAGATAAGGTCACCAGCATATGAACTTTGAAGCCGTAGAACCAAAGATGTTTAGAGGCGTTATAGCCAATATCGGCTAATCCTTTAAAAATGGTAGCTCTGTGATTGCGAACAGGTTGACAAAGTGGCAAAGGAAAACTATCTATAATGGCTAGTTTATCAGATGGAAGCAGTTCTCTCATAGCTTTTCGGATTAATTGGATGAGCCAAATCAATTGTTTTGACCGACGATTGAAACGACTTCTTTCTAGTAGCTGCCCACAAGGAAAGAGGTGGCAGATGCTGTAAAAATGACGCTGTGACGTTAGGCCTAGTTCAGCTTGTAACAAAAGCAAGACAAGAATTGATTCATCTGAAACTTTGGCTAAACTAACATTACGA
>NZ_NETH01000043.1 GCF_003337175.1 Streptococcus gallolyticus | reverse complement strand
GAACTGTGACTTATCCTATAGGTAACTTTCTAACAGCATTGTTCCTAAATTATATTCCCACAGCAAGTGTTGGAATGTTACTATTTGCCTATGCAGTAATTTTATTAGTTCTTTGTTCTATCTTATTTGCCTTTTTATATCGCAAAGATACGACAAACGAATAGTACAACTTGAATAAAATAGTGCCTTTCTAGGTGCTATTTTTTGGTTGATATGGTATATAAAGAAAAAGGTGACTGCATCTCTGTGCAATTACCCCCTAGGGAATTGAAAAATAAGACTATGGTTGTAATGAGATTTGATGAAAAGGGATTTTCTGAAGAACTAGATAAACAACGTGAGTATGAGTTCTTAAAACGAGTATCAGACTACGATAAGCAAATGGCTATAAAAGGGTAGACAGTAGTGAGCGAACGGTATTATTTACCTTTGGTGAAATCACTTTTTCAAGAAATCGCTGGCGACGAGGAGATGAGACACGTTATCCCGTTGATGACTGGTTAGGATTAAAAAAGTATATGCGGTATTCGTCAGAATTCATGTATCATTTGGCAAGGTATGCCTCAATGGTGTCTTATCGCCAAGTTTGTCGGATGATAAAGCTATCTTACCACTTAGATATTACGAAAGACACCGTCTTAAAAGCTGTTAAATTAACAGGACAGTTATTCTCTGAAAAGAGTCATTATCGTTATTTCGTAGAAGAGCATGTCCCAGAAAAAATCAAAGTACCGATTATTTACGTTGAGAGTGATGGTGTTCTGGTGAAAACAACTTCTAAAAATAACGAGAAACATAACACAGATTTAGCCCACTTCCTGATTCATACAGGGACTAAGCAAGTACATGGACGAACAGTCTTGCTTAATAAACATGAAATTATTCATACAGACTATGAAGTTGCCAGAGATGAATTATTAGATTATCTCTATAATCATTTTGAAATCACCGATCAAACTATTCTAGTGACTAACTCAGATAATGGTAAGGGATATAGCAGACAAGTTTTTCAAAATATTAAAAAAGCGCTCAAAATTAATCGTCATGAGCATTTTTGGGATGCCTACTATATCAAAGAGAAAATCAATCAATTTTTCAAACCCTATCCTAAAGCGTTAAAGGAGATGATGTTTAAAGCTGTTCAAACGCATAATCGAAACTTACTCAAAACCGTTTTGGATACGGTTGAGTCTCTGATTATGGATGAAGAGGAATACGCTACTTTCTAAGGTTTTCGGCAGAAGTTCCTGACTAGCATTAAAGATACTAAACCCGCTAGACTAAGAGGGATCTCTCATAAAGGAATTGGAGTCATGGAAAGTCAACATCGTCAAGTGACTTATCGAATGAAACACCGTGGCATGTATTGGTCTATCAAGGGAGCTTGCACTATGGCGAAACTGATTCTATTAGAGCATATTGCTCAACTAAAGGAACTCTTCTTTGGCAATTGGCGGAAAGATTACCAGTATTATAAGACGAGTCAGTATTTAAGAGAGTCGAAAACCGACCACTCTCCCACTCCTCAAAGAATCTTTAAACGGGCTGGTAAAATCACGTCATTGGATCGTCAAAAATTGAACTATTAACCGCTAAAAATTACGATTTTTAAGGATTTTTTGTGCTGTTTCCCTTTACAATTTTGGTGTTTTTATGCTATAATCTTTTTAACAGAAAACGAAAAAAGCTAATATCGTCAAGACTGAAGCAAAGGAAAAAATGTTTCAGTCTTTTTTCGATGATAGGAGCCTCTCTGTATTCCTTGTTTTTCTAGCCTATTTGATTTTCCCAGAAAAAAGACACATACCCAAACCAAGTAGTCCTTGACAGCTTTCTATTCTTATTATAAAATAGTATGGTATGTTTAGTAACTGATCAAATATAGCCGGCTAAACGAATACGAAAATCTATGAGGAGGTATTCATCGTGAAACGTACTTATCAACCAAGTAAAATCCGTCGTCAACGTAAACACGGATTCCGTCACCGTATGTCAACTAAAAACGGCCGTCGCGTGCTTGCTGCTCGCCGTCGTAAAGGACGTAAAGTTTTATCTGCTTAATTGATAGAATACAAAAAGCCACCGTCAGTGCTCGAGTCTGACGGTTTTTTTATTTTCTTGAAATTCAGTCTTACTTTTTGGGTATTCATGAAAAAATATGAAAGAATAAGCAATGTTTTCTGAAAGCGCATACGCAAAGAAAAGACTATCATTTTCAGTTATTAAAAAACGGAGTTTTATTTGAGTTCTGTTTTGTTAGTAATTGAAAATTTTTGCAATTGATATTTGACTATTAAAACCTATCATGATTAGCAACGTGATAGGTTTTTTGTTAGGAATAGAGCTGTGCGAATATAAAATAAGGTCAAAAAGTTTAATATTTACTAATCTTTTTGTGTTAATTTTGGTACAATAATAAAGGTAATTATTGAGAGGAGGTGTCACGGTGGCAAATTCCATTTTAGAAACAATGCAGGGTATAGAAGCCGAAGCAAAGCAAGTTTTGGCGGCTTATGATGCAAAGGTTCAAGGATTCCGTTCGCAATTGACACAAGAATTGGAAGGTATCAAAACGGATTGTGACCAGAGAACTCAAAGTGAGGTTGAGGGGCTTTCAAAAGAACTTGTGGCGAAAACTGCTCAGTTGAAAGAAAACTTGACGGCAACCATTGCAAAAAATGACAGCAATGTCAGGTCGGTTTTGCTGACGAGAAAAGCTGATTTGGTTCAGCAAATCGTGGACAGGGTGGTAGAAAAGTATGGCCATTAGTCAAATGAAGAAGATTTCTCTAATCTTCTCAAAAGAAAGGCTAGATGCTCTGTTGCTTGTTCTTCAGCAATCACAAGTGGTTCAGATACGTGATATCACACAGATGACGGATTGGCAAGAGGCTTTTGAAACTGCTCAAGTCAATCTCCCACAGATTCATTTGCAAGAGTCTGATAAGGACTTGACTGGAGAAGAAGTGCTCTCGCATTTGGCAAAAAGACAGCAATCTTTGGAAACAACTATTGGAAAATTACAACATTTTATTCCAAAAGAGGGAACGATACAATCGTTACGAAAAGCTAATTTTTCCATGTCTTTTGCTGAATTAGAAGCGTTTGGTCGTGATAATTCTGCTGATGTTTTAATCAATCGAGTGACTGATAACATCAAGCAGAATCGTCATTTGGAGCGACGAATTGCAGAACATCAAGCCGAAATCAATCGTTTAATGAACTGGCGCTCGCTTGAGGTTACGCCAAAAGAATTGAGCCATTTTGATTTTGTTCATGCAGTTGTTGGAACGATTCCTAAAACAGATGATGATGCTTTCTATCATCAGCTTAAGGCGAACCCAGCCTTGGAAGTTCAAGATGTCTTTAGTTCAGAATTAGAGTATGGTGTGATTGTTTTTCAAAGTGGTCAAGTGATGTCCTCGCTTGATGACTATGGCTTTAAGCCTTTTGATTATGACAAAACCATACTGCCAGCGCAAGCTATTTCTCAAATGCAAGATGAAGTGGCTGCTTGGACGGCTGAAAAGCTGGCAGTCGAGGGTGAACTGAAGGTTTCGCAAGGAGAGCTTCAAGAGTTGAAAGTTCAGACAGATTATGTCTTAGGGCTTTATGCGCGTCAGGAAGCTAAGAAAAAATTGGCTAGTACCAAGCATTTGGTGGCTTTGGAAGGCTGGGCAGAAGCAGAGCAAATTGACCGTCTGAAGTCAGAACTTCAGGCACAATTTGGCGATGGTGTTTTTATTCAAGACTTGGATGTGGTTGAAGACGATTGGGAAAATGTTCCTATCAAGCTTAAAAATCACCCATTGATAGAACCTTTTGAATTAGTGACAGAAATGTACGCTTTGCCAAAATACTATGAGAAAGACCCGACACCAATTTTGATGCCATTTTATTTTACTTTCTTTGGAATGATGGTAGCGGATTTGGGTTATGGTTTGTTCTTATTCTTAGCGACGTTTTTGGCCTTGAAACTGTTCCATTTACCTAAGGGAACAAGACGTTTCTTGAAATTCTTTAATATTTTAGCAGTTGCGGTATCCTTGTGGGGAATTGTTTATGGTTCTTTCTTTGGCTACACAATGCCAATCGTTCTTTTGTCAACGACGACTGATGTGATGACTATTTTGCTTTTATCAGTTACATTTGGTTTTGTGACAGTGGTTGTTGGGCTACTTTTGGGTGGTTTGCAAAAACTGCGTCTAAAAGATTATGCGGAAAGTTACAATTCTGGCTTTGCTTGGTGTTTGATATTGCTTGGTATTTTACTGATTGTGTTGGGGGCAATGCTTCCTCATCTATCAGTATTGACAACAATTGGTGCGGTACTTGCCATTTTCAATGCGATTGGTATTGTGGTTGTCTCGATTATTCAAGCAAAGAGTTTGGTCGGCTTAGGAAGCGGTCTTTACAATCTCTACAATATTAGTGGGTATGTGGGAGACTTGGTCAGCTTCACACGTTTGATGGCACTTGGCTTATCAGGGGCAAGCATTGGCTCTGCTTTCAATTTGATTGTTGACATTTTCCCACCAGTAGCACGGTTTACTATTGGTATTGTCATCTTTATACTTCTGCACGCTATTAATATTTTCTTATCATTGTTATCAGGTTATGTGCATGGGGCACGTCTGATGTTTGTTGAATTTTTTGGAAAATTCTATGAAGGTGGCGGAAAACCTTTCCGACCTTTAAAATCATCTGAAAAATACGTTAAAGTTACGATAAAATCTCAATCGGAGGAAAACTAAAATGGAACAATTAGCTACTTACTTCTCTGCACATGGTGGTGCATTTTTCGGAGCTCTTGGTGTTGCTTTAGCCGTTGCTCTTAGTGGTATGGGCTCTGCTTATGGTGTTGGTAAAGCTGGTCAAGCAGCGGCAGCTTTGCTGAAAGAACAACCTGAAAAATTTGCGTCAGCCTTGATTCTTCAACTATTGCCAGGTACACAAGGACTTTACGGATTCGTTATCGGAATTTTGATTTGGTTGCAATTATCTCCAGACCTTTCTGTGGAAAAAGGTGTGGCCTATTTCTTTGTTGCCCTTCCTGTTGCGATTGTGGGTTATTTCTCAGCTAAACATCAAGGAAATGTGGCTGTTGCTGGTATGCAAATCTTGGCAAAATGTCCTGAAGAATTTATGAAAGGGGCTATCCTTGCTGCCATGGTAGAAACTTATGCCATCCTTGCTTTCGTTGTTTCTTTCCTTTTGACCCTTCGTGTAGGATAATGAGAAGCAATTGTAATGACTATTTTCCTAATATAACCGTTAGGATATTATCTTAGAAAGAGGTGTTCAAGTGAGTGACACAAATGCACTAAAACAATCCATTATTGAACAGGCTCATCAAGAAGGCAAATTACGTTTGGCTACTGCCAAAGATAAATTGACAAGAGAATTTGAGGCAAACAAAGCACGTTTATTGCGTGAAAAAGAAGCAGAGCGTCAAAGTCAACTCAAAGATATTAACCAACAATTTCAAATTGAAGCGCAGCAAATTCGTAACCAAGAACGTCAATCAACGTTGGTGTCTAAGCAAAAAGTCTTAAAAGAGCTGTTTGCGGCGGCAAAAGACAGTATGTTTGCATGGACAGTTACAGATGAGTTAGCGTTTATCCGCAAGATTTTGGCTAAATATTCTGGTCAGGCAGTAGTGGTTACTTTCGGTCAGGTGACTGCTGAGAAGCTTAGCGCTACTGACATCACGCAATTGCAGAGTGAGTTTCCAAAAGCTACTTTTGAAAATGATGTTATTGCTGGTCAAGCTGGCTTAGTCATTTCAATCGGACAAGTAGATGATACGTATTTGTATGCGGACTTGATTGAATCAATTGACAAGGAAGAAAGTTCTCGAATCGCTGCCGATATTTTCAAAGAGAATTAGAGGAGGTATTCGATATGGATTCAAATCTCTTTTCTCAAATTAACACAACGATTGCTGTTAAAGAAAATAGTTTTATCACCGTAGATACCTTTCAAAAAATGCTTCAAGCGGGAAACAAGGATGACATCGCACTTTTGTTGCAGACAACGCCTTATCACCTATCGGTGGAAGAATTGGACGATTTAACAGCCATTGATGCGAGTTTGATGCGAGAATTATCGCAAGAATACCAATGGGCATTTGCAGAAGCGCCTGAAAAAACGATTGTCAATATGTTTTCACTGCCTTATGTTTATCATAATGTCAAGGTTCTTCTGAAAGCTAAGGCAACTGGAAAAGAGTTGTCAGATTTGCTTATTCCGATTGGTGAACATTCTTTAGAAGCTTTGCAACATCTGATTGCTGTTTTAAAATCCGATTTTTTCCCTGATTTTATGGTGGCAGAGATTCGAGATATTTGGGCAGAATATGAAGATTACAAGGATATTCGCGTTCTGGAAATCGGAGCTGATTTGGCTTACTTTAATCATTTGCAAAAAATAGCAGAGCAGTCTAGTCTACCAGCTTTTAGTCAGGCAGCAAGGTTGATGATTGATTTTTATAATGTTACCACGGTTCAGCGGGCTTTACGTCAAAAGAAACCACGTAGCTTTATGCTTCAATTGTTGTCTGATAATGGTAGTTTTACGGCTGATGAATTTATTGATTTGGTTGAAAATAATGACTTGATTTCATGGTTTCATCAGGTTAATCCAGGTATTTTAGATACTTCGCTGGTGGCTTACGAAGAAAAAATGCGTCAAGGAACGATTTCAGCTGTCGAATTAGAATACCTTTCCGACCTGATGCAATTTCAATTGCTTGACCAAGCGCGCTATGAGGTGCAAGGTCCATTGGTCTTGGCAAGATACTTGCTGGGACGAGAATTTGAAGTTAAAAATCTTCGCTTAGTATTATCTGCCTTGTGTAATGATATGCCACTAGAGCTTGTCAGAGAAAGGATGCGACCAATCTATGGACAATAAAAAATACAAAATTGGCGTTGTTGGAAATCGTGATGCTATCCTGCCATTTCGTATGATTGGTTTTAATACTTTTCCAGTAAATCATGCGCAGGAAGCGATCAATACCCTGCGTCAATTGGCAATGACTGACTATGGTATTGTTTATCTAACAGAAGACATCGCAGCTGAAATTCCAGATACTATTGCTTATTATGATACGCAAGTGACACCAGCTGTTATCCTTATCCCAACGCACAAAGGCTCAGCAGGGCTAGGCTTACAACGTGTTCAAGATAACGTGGAAAAAGCAGTCGGACAGAATATTTTGTAATGGGCTAGACACCACTAACATCAAAGATGTTTAGTGCTGTCACGCTTGGCGTCATATCGCCAACCTAAGCCCCTTACTAGCTCGTCGGAAAGTTAAAAAACGAACTTTCCTTCTCGCGTCGTAACAATCTGTTTATCTGACTATTGGCTGACAGTGAGTGGGTGCCAACTGCTATGGCAGTTGCCTAGTTCGCTTACTAGGATTTTAGGGGCTTATTATCGAACCCCCAAAAATCCGTTGCAACAGTTTAATTGGGAGTGGGACAAATAAAGTCTCCAGCGGGGACTTTATTCATGAGCCTAAAGATTAAAAAGCGAATCGGTCATTTCGAAGAAATGCGATTTCGTTATCTCAACCACTGCGCCTTGTAATAATAATGATATAAACAAAGAAGCTGGGAACTTTCGTCTCAGCCTCTGTGGGGTATCGAACTAGGCTGCTGGGAGTCCCTTGTGGTTGTGAAACTATCTGTGGGTAACTTAGTAATCATTTGACATCAATCTGCTATTTTCTCAGGTGCGGTTTTGCTTTTAAAGCGTACTAGCAGTTGGGAACAACACAAAGAAAGGCTTATCTTAATCAGGAGGAAAAAACTTGATCCAAGGAAAAATTATAAAAGTTTCAGGGCCACTGGTTATGGCTTCTGGAATGCAAGAGGCAAATATTCAAGATATTTGTCGTGTAGGAGACTTGGGCTTGATTGGCGAAATCATTGAAATGCGCCACGACCAAGCTTCTATCCAAGTTTATGAAGAAACATCAGGACTTGGTCCTGGTGAACCTGTTGTGACAACAGGAAATCCCTTGTCTGTTGAATTGGGACCGGGCTTGATTTCTCAAATGTTTGACGGGATTCAACGTCCTTTGGACCGTTTTAAAACAGCGACGGCTAGTGATTTCTTGATTCGTGGTGTCGAGCTCCCAAGTCTTGACCGTGAAGCAAAATGGGACTTTGTGCCACGTTTGGAAGTCGGTGCAGCGGTTAGCACTGGTGATATTTTGGGAACTGTTCAAGAGACCTCAGTCGTCGAACACCGTATCATGGTGCCAAACAATGTCTCAGGAAAATTGATTGCTATCACAGCAGGTGAATTTACCGTTGAAGAAACGGTTTATGAAATTGAACAAGCTGACGGTTCTATCTTTAAAGGAACACTGTTGCAAAAATGGCCTGTTCGGAAAGGCCGCCCTGTTGCCAAGCGCCTGATTCCAGAAGAACCCTTGGTAACAGGTCAGCGGGTTATTGACACCTTCTTTCCTGTGACAAAAGGCGGTGCGGCTGCCGTACCAGGACCTTTCGGAGCTGGTAAAACGGTTGTTCAACACCAAATCGCCAAATTTGCGAATGTGGATATTGTTATCTACGTTGGTTGTGGTGAACGTGGTAATGAAATGACCGATGTTTTGAATGAATTTCCAGAATTGATTGACCCAAATACTGGTCAATCTATCATGCAACGGACAGTCTTGATTGCCAATACCTCAAATATGCCCGTGGCTGCGCGTGAAGCTTCTATTTACACAGGGATTACGATTGCTGAATACTTCCGAGATATGGGTTATTCTGTCGCCATTATGGCAGATTCAACATCTCGTTGGGCAGAAGCCCTTCGTGAAATGTCAGGGCGTTTGGAAGAAATGCCAGGTGATGAAGGTTACCCAGCTTACCTAGGTTCTCGTATTGCTGACTATTATGAACGTGCTGGTCGTGCTCGTGTCCTTGGTCAAGAAGGCCGCGAAGGTACCATTACAGCCATTGGTGCTGTATCACCTCCAGGAGGAGACATTTCAGAACCTGTTACGCAAAATACCCTACGTATTGTTAAAGTGTTCTGGGGCTTGGATGCACCGCTTGCCCAACGTCGCCATTTCCCAGCAATTAACTGGTTGACCTCCTATTCGCTTTATAAAGATGAAGTTGGAAAGTACGTTGATAAAGTCCAAAAAACAAATTGGGCTGCTAAGGTAACCCAAGCCATGACTATTTTGCAACGTGAGTCTAGCTTAGAAGAGATTGTACGCTTGGTTGGTATTGATTCACTTTCTGAAACAGACCGTTTGACCATGGAAATTGCCAAACAAATCCGTGAGGATTATTTGCAACAAAATGCCTTTGATTCAGTTGATACCTTCACTTCATTTGCCAAACAAGAAGCCATGCTTAACAATATTTTGACTTTTGCGGATGAAGCTAAAAAAGCACTTGAACTAGGAGCTTATTTCACTGAAATCATGGACGGAACTGTTGAAGTACGTGACCACATGGCACGTAGTAAATACATTGCCGAGGAAAATATTGACCAAATCAAAGCGCTATCAGGCCAAGCACAAGAAGCGATTCATCAAGTGTTAGCAAAAGGAGGTATCTAAGATGAGTGTTCTTAAAGAATATCGAACAGTCAGCGAAGTTGTTGGTCCTTTGATGATTGTTGACCAAGTTTCTGGTGTTCACTACAATGAACTGGTTGAAATCAAGCTTCATAATGGTGACGTTCGTCAAGGGCAAGTGCTTGAAGTTCAAGAAGATAAAGCCATGGTTCAACTTTTTGAAGGCTCTAGTGGTATCAATCTTGAAAAGGCCAAGGTGCGTTTTACAGGACATCCTTTGGAATTGCCAGTATCAGAAGATATGGTTGGCCGCATTTTCAATGGTATGGGAAAACCAATTGACGGTGGCCCAGATTTGATTCCAGAAAAATATTTGGATATTGATGGTCAAGCAATCAATCCCGTGGCGCGTGATTATCCTGATGAATTTATTCAGACAGGAATTTCAGCGATTGACCATTTGAATACCTTGGTTCGTGGGCAAAAATTACCTGTATTTTCAGGCTCAGGTCTCCCTCACAATGAATTAGCAGCGCAAATTGCGCGTCAAGCAAGGGTATTAAATTCTGATGAAAATTTTGCGGTTGTTTTTGCAGCCATGGGGATTACCTTTGAAGAAGCAGAATTTTTCATGAATGACTTACGTCAAACGGGAGCGATTGACCGTTCTGTTCTCTTTATCAATTTGGCAAATGACCCTGCTATCGAACGTATTGCCACACCACGTATTGCCTTGACAACGGCTGAATATTTGGCTTACGAAAAAGATATGCACGTGTTGGTTATCATGACGGATATGACCAACTACTGTGAAGCGCTTCGTGAAGTGTCGGCTGCCCGTCGTGAAGTCCCTGGGCGCCGTGGCTACCCTGGTTACCTTTACACAAACTTGTCAACGCTTTATGAACGTGCGGGGCGTTTAGTTGGTAAAAAAGGTTCTGTAACACAGATTCCAATTTTGACCATGCCTGAAGATGACATTACGCACCCAATTCCTGACTTGACAGGTTACATCACCGAAGGACAAATCATTTTATCACATGAATTGTATCATTCTGGTTATCGTCCACCGATTAATGTATTGCCATCACTATCTCGTTTGAAAGATAAAGGATCAGGTGAAGGTAAAACCCGTGGTGACCATGCGGCAACAATGAACCAACTTTTTGCTGCTTACGCCCAAGGAAAACAAGCTGCCGAATTGGCGGTTGTCTTGGGTGAGTCAGCCTTGTCTGACACCGACAAACTGTATGTGGCATTTACTAAACGTTTTGAAGAAGAATACATTAATCAAGGTTTCCAAACAAACCGTAGCATCGAAGAAACGCTTGATTTAGGCTGGGAATTGTTATCAATCCTCCCACGTACCGAACTCAAACGTATCAAAGACGAGATGCTTGACCAATACCTTCCGCAAACTAAAACAGATGACAAGTAATCATTACACCATTTAGCAAAGGAGGTAGGTTCTATGGCACGTTTAAATGTAAAACCCACTCGAATGGAATTGAGTAACCTCAAGGAACGTTTAAAAACCGCAACCCGAGGGCACAAATTACTCAAAGACAAACGCGATGAATTAATGCGACGTTTTGTTGACCTCATTCGTGACAATAATGAATTGCGCAAAGAAGTAGAAGCGGCTCTGGTCGGTCATATGCAAGATTTTGTCATGGCGAAATCTCTTGAAAACACACTGATGGTAGAAGAAATGTTTTCAGTTCCGACAAAAGAGGTTCAACTGTTTATTGAAACCGAAAATGTTATGAGCGTTGCTGTTCCCAAAATGCACAGCCATATTGAAAATCCGTATGGTGATGACAACGGTGACGTTGTCTACAGTTATCTAGCTTCTAACAGTGAAATGGACGACACCTTGGTTGCCATTGAGGGATTAACAGCGAAATTGCTTCGTCTGGCTGAAATCGAAAAATCTTGTCAACTCATGGCTGACGAAATTGAAAAAACACGCCGTCGCGTCAATGGGTTGGAATACTCAACCATTCCACAATTGGAAGAAACCATTCACTATATCGAACTAAAACTGGAAGAAACAGAGCGCGCCAATCTCGTGCGAATGATGAAGCTCAAGTGAGGTGGGCGACAACAGTTTCCTGACAATAAAAAAGCGAACAAATGAAAGTGTTTTGTTCGCTTTTTCTGATTAAGTTGCCCCATTTGCCTAAAGTCTAATAGTAGATGGTAATCTCGGATAGGAAGATGTAGCTAGCTTAAATGGGCGATACAGCCTGCTAATCTTGGTGCTGATGTGGCACTAGCAAAGAAAACGTTTTATCCTATCCAAAAGCTACTTAGGAAATTTTTTCGATGAGGTGGATTAAGTCTTTGGCTTCTTTTGAGAGGATAGCATGTCGTGAATGAGCGTAGCTGACGTAGAAAGAGATACGGTCTTGCTCAGCCAGAGGCACTTTGACCAATTGGTCAGAACCTGACGTTAGCGCAATATCAGACAGCAATGAAATGCCCATGTTTTCTGTAACCATTTGCTTAATTACTGAAACATCATCGATTTTAAACAAAATTGACGCTTGGTCATGGTAACGATGATTGAGCTGATTAAAGGCGGTTAGGTGGATATTATGCTCATCTAATAAGATAAATTTTTCGTAAAGAATATCCTGAAAAGACAGTTCTTTCTGCTTTGCCAAAGGGTGTTTTGGAGAAAGAACGACATAAAAATCTTTTTGAAACAGTGGCTGAATAATCAACTGGTCGTTTTTGAGCGGCGCTAGCGAACCCAAGAGACTGACCTCCAATTGCCCATCTAGCAATTTCATCATTAAACGATTAGAGCCACCACGCACAGCCTTAACTTGTGAAAATGGGGCGATACTTTCATTTTTGTGGAGGAGTTCCGTCAGCAAATAATTGCAGATAATCGGTGGCAAGCCAACAGCCATCATAGGATGGAGTGACTGATGTACCTCGTTGACCGCTGTCTTTATTTGAAGGAGAACATCTTCAACATGGCTTTGAAAAATATCCCCTTGCAAAGTAAGGGCTGCTGAGCGATGTGATGGGTCTTTGATGACCAAATCACAACCCAATTCTTTTTCAAGTCGCTTAATCGCATAAGTAATGGTCGGTTGACTAACTTGAAAATATTGTGCAGCAGCGGTATAAGATTTTAGCTTGGCTAATTTATAAAAATATTCTAAATCTCGTAAATTCATTCAGACCTCCTTGCTTTATTTTACCATAATCTGTTAAAACTTATTATAAAAAATATTTATCAAAACTATGGCGTTTGACTATAAGAGATGGAACAGTTTATAATGACCCGCATAAGAAATTTCTTCTTATTTAATATATCTTTAGGAGGATACGTCATGCGTGGACATGATATTTTAAATAACCCATTCTTAAATAAGGGTACTGCTTTTACCATGGAAGAACGTCAAGAACTAGGATTGCTTGGTATTTTACCACCTTACGTTCAAACCATCGAAGAACAAGCTGAACAAGCTTATCAACATTTCTTGCGTAAACCATCAAATCTTGAAAAACGCCATTTCTTAATGGAAATTTTCAATACAAACCGTACGCTTTTCTACTACCTATTCAACCAACACATCGTTGAATTTAACCCAATCGTGTATGACCCAGTTATCGCTGAAACGATTGAAGAATATAGCGAATTGTATGTTGACCCACAGTACGCTGCTTACCTTGATATTAATCACCCAGAAAACATCGAAGAAACTCTAAAAAATGCTGCTGGTGACCGCGACATTCGTTTAATCGTTGTGACAGATGCCGAAGGAATTCTTGGTATTGGTGACTGGGGTGTCCAAGGTGTGGATATTTCTGTTGGTAAATTGATGATTTACACAGCTGCTGCAGGTATTGACCCTGCTTCAGTGATGCCACTTGTTATCGATGCTGGTACAAACCGTAAAGAACTTTTGGAAAATCCAATGTATCTTGGTAACCGTCACGAACGTGTTACTGGTGATAAATACTATGAATTTATCGACAAATTCGTTCAAACTGCTGAAAAGATGTTCCCTAAATTGTACCTTCACTGGGAAGATTTCGGTCGTTCAAATGCTGCCAACATTCTTAACAAATACAAAAAAGAAATTCCAACCTTTAACGATGACATTCAAGGAACTGGTATCGTTGTTCTTGGTGGTATCTTTGGTGCGATGGACATCACAGGCGAAAAATTAACTGACCAAGTTTACCTTTGCTACGGTGGTGGTTCTGCTGGTGCTGGTATTGCTGATCGTGTTCACGCCGAAATGGTTTCAGAAGGGCTTTCACCAGAAGAAGCTTACAAACATTTCTTTATGATTGACAAACAAGGTCTCCTTTTTGATGATATGGAAGATTTGACACCAGCCCAAAAACCATTTGCGAAAAAACGTGAAGATTTTGCCCATTGCGGTGACATGACGAACCTCCTTGACGTTATCAAAGCTGTTAAACCAACAATCTTGGTCGGAACATCAACAGACGCTGGTGCTTTCACTAAAGAAGTCGTTGAAGCCATGTGCGAAAACACTGAACGCCCAGTTATCTTCCCAATTTCTAACCCAACTAAGAAATTGGAAGCAACAGCCCAACAAGTGATTGAATGGTCAGACGGTAAAGCCTTCGTTGCGACTGGTGTGCCTTCAGGTACAGTAAGCTACAAAGGTGTTGATTACCAAATCGGTCAAGCAAACAATGCCCTCATCTATCCAGGTCTTGGTCTTGGTATGTTGGCTTCTGAAGCATCACTTCTTACAGATGAAATGATTGGAGCTGCAGCTCACTCACTGAGTGGTCTTGTCGATCCAGGTCAAGCAGGAGCACCTGTTCTTCCGCCATTCCAATACGTTGCTGAAGTGTCAATCAAAGTGGCGGAAGCTGTTGCCAAAAAAGCTCAAGAACAAGGCTTAGCTCAAGCTGAAGAAAAAGACATGGCTAAAGCTGTTTCAGACCTTAAATGGTATCCAAAATATTAGTTTAGGAGGATAACCATTCGTATGAAAAAGTTATCTCATATCAAAATTGCGGGGCTTTCTCTGCCGCTTTATACGGCTCTGGTTATCATTTTAGCTGTTGTTATTGCAATGGGAAAACTACCGCTCAACATGGTTGGAATTACTTTCATGTTGGTCGTTTTAGGACATCTTTTCTACTTCCTTGGTGAGAAGTTGCCATTTTGGAATACTTACCTTGGTGGTGGGTCAGTCTTTACCTTGCTGTTAGCCGCCATCTTAGCGTCAACAGGATTGATTCCAAAATCAGTTGTTTCAGCCACTTCTAGTTTCATGAGTGATTGGGGCTTTCTCGATTTTTACATTGCAGCGCTGATTTGTGGCTCAATTCTAGGAATGAACCGCAAACTTTTGGTGAAAGCCTCTGCTAAATTCATTCCTGTCGCTCTGTTGTCAATGGTTATCGGTTTTTTTGCCACTGGTGCTGTTGGGGCTTTGCTCGGTCAAGGCTTTGGACATTCGGTCATGTACATTTCCTTTGCCCAAATGGCAGGAGGAATGGGTGCAGGAATCGTGCCCCTATCCAAAATCTATGCAGCTGGCTTGCACACAGATGCCTCATCAATCTTATCACAATTAGCCCCAGCAACCACGTTAGGAAATATCTTTGCTATCATTGGTGCCATTGTCTTGGCGCGTGGATTTGCCAAGACCAAATTCAATGGACGCGGTGTGCTCATCCCTGTTGATAAAGACGATTTGAAAAAATCTGAAGCCTCACTTGACCCTACAAAAATCGGTGTCGGAATGATGCTGGCCTTTGCCCTTTTCCTTATCGGCGTTATCTTAAATGCCTTTATGCCAAAAGTGCACAGCTATGCCTTTATGATTATCCTTGTCTTTATTCTCAAAGCGCTTGATATTGTACCAAAACCATTAGAGGAAGCCGTGGTCATGTTTAATCGTGTCATTATGACCAATTTGACCCACGCTGTTTTGGCAGGTATCGGGCTTGCCATGATCGATCTCACCTCACTAGAGAAAGCAATGACTTGGCAATTTGTCCTGATTAGTTTAACCTCGGTGGTGTCAATGGGACTTGCTAGCTGGATTTTGGGACAAGTTCTCGGTATGTATCCAGTTGAAACAGCTATCGGTGCTGGCATGATTAACAATTCCATGGGTGGCACAGGAAATATCGCTGTGCTGTCTGCGGCAGACCGCATGGAAATGATTGCCTTTGCCCAAATGGCAAACCGCCTAGGCGGCGCCCTTGTCCTTATCCTAGGAGGGATTCTGATCCAGTTTTTACATTAAGTCTCCCAAGGACGCCTTCCCCTTAACCCCTCTCTAATCATCACATCAAAAGACCTCCCTGCTTAAAGCGTCAGGGAGGCTTTTTTGTCCCTTAGTTTGGACGGCTCCTCGAAGGTCAGGCAAGCTATCGGTGTGTCCAGGTTGCTCTTGTCTTTGCTTTTGTGAGAAAAGCATGTGCGTTTTTTGCTAGCCATGTGCGTTTATCCGTATGAGATTTTTTAAGTTCAGGCAAGCAAAAAAGTTGAAAAATCGGGGGGGGGGTGATATAATAGTTAGAAATGTAATTGTTTGATAGTGTCATAAGCTAGCGCTAGTGGTCCTATCAGACAGACAAGTCTTGTTAATCTAAAGCGCAATAGACCATCAGAAGCTAGAACTTATTGGCTAGCTTCTTACTTGTTGCTAGCCTTGCTGATGCTTTAGATTTAGGGGACTTGTGCGAGTTTTGATGATTAAAGGAGAATACATTGAGCAAATTTGGAAAAGAACTTTTTGTCAAAAAGCAAAAGTTCTCGATTCGTAAATTTAATGTTGGGGTCTTTTCGGTTCTGATCGGTGCCACCTTGGCCATGGCTGGCACGGCTGTTTCAGCTGACGAGCAGACGAGTACGACAACAACAGAAACAGTAGCAACGGATACCGCCTCGACCTCAGCGAGTGAGGCTGAGTCCGCTGACACGGCTACAGACCAGACGACGGACACGACAGCCTCTAGCACCGAGCAAGCAACGACCAGTGACAGCACAAGTACAGACACAGACAGTGCTTCTGGCTCAACGGATAGTTCAGCAGCTACCTCAAGCGATACGACCACAGAGAGCAGTCAAGACGACACAGCAGCTAGTAGCTCAGGTGACACTAGCACCACTGCTGACACAACGACCTCAAGCGATAGCACTGCGACAACGACTGACACCTCAGCCACAACAGCCCTAACGGAAGATGCTGATACCGCTAGTAGTCAAGCTACTCAAATCACAGATAACAACAAAACCACCGTTCAGCTATCCAGCACTTTCTTAGAAGACCACCCTGCAACAGACAGTGACAAATACCAACGTGGTCTAAATGATGATTGGATTTCTGAAACTGCTAAAGAAAAGGCGCAAGCGGTTAATGCAGCTCTAGGTAGTGGTAGTGATGCTGCCTCAGCAAACGTTCAAATCAGCTCGACCGTTGACACAGCTACCAATGTCTCTACGTGGACGGTAACCTTTAACGGCTCTGGTGGGGTTAAGTATGCTGACGGCACTATCAAGACAGACGGTACCTCCTCTTACGGGGTCTTGATTAGTAAAGACTTGACCGTCACTTCCCTCCAGTATAGCACAGACGGCACGACTTGGTACACGATTAGTGACCTAACCTCAAGCCATAGCCTGACCGACCTCTCAAGCATTGTAAACTATCTGACCTATGCTTCTGGGGATGCCGCTTATACAAGCTTTAACAATGACCTCCAGTCTACCTCACTATCAGAAGCCTTTGGTATCTCAACCACTGACTATAACACTAGTTATTCCTTCTCGCCTTGGTCTGGTGCTGTTTCTGGGCAAACCACGGGTAAAAACAACTCGGTCAAGTTCATGATTCGCCTAACCACCACCCTCGATCCGTCAGTTAGCACCACCTTTACGGGTGTCATGGCCGCTGAACGCTATATCGCTAGTGCCCTAAACGACGAAGACAACGGTATCGAGCTTTCGATCACGATGGCGACCTACTCGGTCTCAAACCGCTCAGTGACCTACTACACCCAAGAAGGGATCGCCTCAGATCCTATTACCGTAGAGGTTGAGGCAGGTGACGGTGTCACGCTAAGCGATGCCCAGCTCTCTTACACCCTCAAAAAAGCCTCGATCAACGGCGCTTCAGATAGCTATACCACATCAGCGGAAAAGAGCGTTACCGTCTCCAACGTGACGGGCACTAAGACCTTCTATGATGTCGAGACCGCCAACCTCTCAGGACCCTCCTCGCTAGTCCAAGCACAAGCGAGTGCCACAGAGCTCAAAACAACGTTAGATAACATCCTCTTACCGTCAACGACTGATGACCAAAAGTACCTCAGCATCGAGGATCTCACAGTAGCCAGTGACTACCGCGCAAGCTATGTCTACGATCCAGACAGTAAAAAATTTATCATCACCGTTGTCAAGACCCTCGCCTCAACGACAGAGGTTACTTCGCCAGGAACCACTCGAGTGGCTAACACCTCTGACCTCACGGATGAGGAAAAAGAAGAAGTCGCAACGGCCATCACAACCGCCAATCCAGACCTTCCTGAGGACACAACCATTACCGTTGCGGATAATGGCGATGCAACGCTGACCTTTTCTGATGACAGTACAACAACCGTAACAAATACCGTCGAAACCGCTATGTCTAGCAGTGCCCAAGCTCCGACTACCTTGGTAGCTGTCGCTGATAAAACCAACCTAACAGAGGCCGAAAAAACAGCAGTCATGCAAGCAGTCGCTGCGGCCAACACCAATGTTTCTAATGTAACGGTGGACAATGAAGGAAATGCAACCATTACTTTCTCAGATTCTACGACTGCTACCATCTCAGCTGACAAGACCGTTACCGAAAAAGCTAAGACAGACGCAGCTGACAGTGTCACAGCAACCAATCGCGCAGGTAGCTCCACTATCGGTACAGCCTTGACCATCCCACGTGCTTCAGAGGTCTACCCTGATGGGACAAGTTTTGAAATTGTCTTGACCGCCACAGACGGAACAACCCAAACCATCAAAGGCTATACCAGCTCAAGTGAGTCCTCAGGATTTGTGATTACCGAAGGTTCGGATCTAGTAGCTAGGGTCTCATCAGGAACTAATAACCTCTCGGTCTATCTAACCCCAAGCGTTAGCAATGGTACTACTGTCAGCGTAACCGTCACAGAGCCGAATAAAACCCCATCTGATGCCGTCAGCACAACCATCACTGTCGACACTTCTAAGTTAGACAGCGCTGTGAGCGCAGCAGGTGATGCCGTGACCGCCGCAGACGGCGAAAGTCTGACCGATGCGCAACAGGCCTTTAACGAGGCTCTTGCCACCGCCAAGTCTCTCCAAACAGACGGCTCAGCCTACGCTAGCGCTACTCAAGCAGAAATTAACGCTGCCACAACAGCCCTCCAAGAAGCCCAATCAGCCTTAGAGGCAGAAACATCAGCTAAGGAGG
>NZ_NETH01000042.1 GCF_003337175.1 Streptococcus gallolyticus | reverse complement strand
CTATAATCCTGTTTTGCAAGGATTAACTGAAATCAGAAACCCAGACAAAACAATGTCTGTTAAAGACGCTATTCGCTTTGCACAACAACACGGATTCAACGTCAGTTAATTTTTTAAAATCCGGTTGCAAGACCTCTTTTTAGTGTACTCAAAATTTGGGAAAACAATATCTTATTCAATTTTTACTCTTTTCAAACTTCCTCCTGATGAAAAATTGTTTTCCTCAATTTACATAATAATATAAGATTACGTCATAACATTATTTTTTATAAAAATCATAAACTTTTAATTCATATTGCATACGATTTTGACGAACCATGGTATCAAGAATAAATCCCGAAACAAATGATAATGCTGCTAAAATCATTAGACCAGTCGCTAAAATTGCTGACGGCATCTTATCAATCATGCCTGTCTTAGCAAACTCACTAATGACTGGGAGACCAATTAATAATCCTAAGACAAAAAGAACTGCTGTAGCCAAACTAAAAAATAACAAAGGTTTATAGTCCTTAAACAAATTGAAAATCATTTTTAACACTTTAAAACCATCTGAAAATGTATTCAACTTAGATTCACTACCTTCTGGTCGATCTTGATAGGTAATCGGAACTTCAACTAATTTAAAACGTTTATCTAAAGAATGAATCGATAACTCGGTTTCAATTTCAAATCCTGGCGATAAAACTGGGAAAGTCTTTACAAAAAGACGATTAAAACCACGATACCCAGTCATGATATCATTATAGTTTCCTTGATACAGTTTATTGATAAGAATTTTAACTAAATTATTACCAAAATCATGGAAACCACGCTTATTTTCCTTAGCATATGTCCCATTTGATAATCGGTCACCAATAGTCATATCCGCCATACCAGTTCTTAATGGTTCTAGTAACTTTTCAACCTCTGCTGCTGGATAAGTGTCGTCGGCATCAACCATAATATAATAATCAGCATCAATTTCACGGAACATTGTTCGGACAACATTTCCCTTTCCTTGTCGTGGTTCAAATCGAACAATAGCACCTGCTTCACGAGCTAATTCATTGGTTTTATCCTTTGAATTATTATCATAAACATAGATATCAGCTTCTGGAAGAACCTGTTGAAAATCCTTAATAACTTTCTGAATGGTAAGTTCTTCATTATAAGCTGGTAATAATACTGCAATTTTTTCTGTCATGTCATCCTCTTTTCTAAAAACTATAAAGCTTAATAAAACTCAAAAAAAATGGTCGTAATGATTGATATACCCCTTACCAACTGTAAGGTCATATTGTATTATTTTTAAATCATTTGCAAATTTTTGTTGGTCATCAGTTAATGTTTCCTTATCTATACTAGCATTATTTAGCACTTCTGTTAAGAGTGCATAATAAGGTGAAACCCTCGAATTCGTATGAGTAAGTAGTAACGAAGTCAAATCACTAGAATTAATATATGGATAATCTAGCTTGTTGGTCTGATAATTACTCCAAATAAAATAATTCGTTTGGTACTGACTTTCTGGATTATCTTCAAAAGTTGAATCGGGGTAAAACCCTGGTAGATGATCCCCATAAAAAACGACAGTGATGTTTTTATCAAGCTGAGCTAAATGATTCAAAAAGTTTTGTGTCGCATTATCCGTTACAGATAATAAGCTTGAGAAATTCGTTAACTCTGAATTTTCTACATCGGTAAAATCAATACCTTCTGCTACAGTAGTCCCATCATTATAATTCCACGGAACATGATTTTGATAAGTGATAACTGAAAAGAACTGCGAAACATCTGGATTAATATTATCTATTACTGTATTATAAGTTGACTCATCACTTGGATAATTGCCAACAAAGACAGCATCTGAAATATTTTCTGTTCCATTTTCTCTAGCAATAAATGTCCCAAACCCTAACTTATTATACATGGTACTTCTCGAATATGTCAATGCATCCCCTAAATGAATGACTATTCGATTTTCCATATCATAGTCATCACTCAATGAAGGAATATGAGACATTAATGGTACAATTTCATTTGTTAATGTCGAAATACTGGATGAGAAATTATACATTGGCAGACCAGTCAGAGCCTGAAATTCCATATTTGCCGTACCGCCACCATAGGCATCTGACTTCATTAAACCACTTGTTGTTTCTGAGGAAATTTGTCTAATATTAGGAATAACATCATCATTCAAACTCACAGCTGAAAGAAGGCTAGGGTCTGCAAAGCTTTCGCTCAAAACATAGATAACTGTTTGATTTGAAATTTTCTCTGATCTATTCTGATTTATGTCATCTGCTAAATCAGTATACTCCCTTACAATTTCTTCTATCTTGGATTTGCTATATCCTTCTGGTTCATCCATTGCTTTAGAGGTTACTTGTTTCGTCCACACATACAATAAAGAGCGGTAAGTTGAGTGAGTTGAATTTCCTAACCAAAACACATCATAATGATTATTTAGTTGCGAGATAACTGGAATACCATCAATTATCTTACCATTATCACTATTAACAAAAATAGAGTATATGGACATCATCGTGATAGTTACGAGGGAAAAACTAGCCACTCTATATCTTTTTGGCTCAAAAATTTTTCCTGCCAATAGTTTTAAGTGTAACTTTATATATATATATATAATAGCTATGAATGCAATTGAAGCATAGAGTACGATTGTGAGATCAATGTAACTAAAAATAAGATCAAGATCTTTTATCCAGACAATATCTGAGATTAAAAGAGGTTCGTGTCTCATGTCGTATTTTATGCCATTAGCGATTGAAATCACCAGCCAAAATAAACTCTCAATGATAACACCTATCAAAAACCTATTCAATATGGTAAATAGTAATACATTTAATAGGGTAATACAGATAATCTGATACAGTGTCGCGCCTGGAAAAACATACATATTCATTAAAGAAGCATCCGTTTTTACTCCTAATTGTATCGTGTAATTGAATACCAACGCCAATAGTAAACTGGTTATTAGCATCAAAGAAATATTAGGTCGATTTGCCTTTATGGCATAAAAGGCTTGAAACGTCAGTCGAATAACAAAATAAAAAGCTACAAATGCAAGGAACAAGTTGATAATTAATTGACCTACAAACTTAGAAATCGTTTCATCTGCTATGGTTAATGAGGTAATAGTCGAAAAAATAGTAATCAATTTACTATCAGATACGATGATAAATACTATCAGATAATATAGTGGACTTTCTGAATAGTGGTAATCCTGAAAAAAAGATGTCAACTGATTTTGCAAATGGCAAGTATCCACAAGATACTTCACAAGATAGGAGAATAAAAACACAAAACCAACAATAATGAGACCCTCATATTCAAAAAATTGATTTTTACCAAAATCCCACGGTTTAAAATTGCCATTATTAATATTGCGAGTAACTAATAAAAAATAAGAGATAAGAAGATAGGTAATATACCCTAAAAATACTCTCAAGGCATTGCGAACAGTCAAATAATGAATCCAATAAATTGAAAAAAACACCAGCGACAAGATGCCTGAAATAATAAAAAAGTGCTTGACAAGTATAAAGTCGTTTGAGGGCTTATTTTCAATCAAAATATTGTACCCGACAATTGCTAGTGACATATAAAACGCAACTATCGCTAGTAATACTTTATGCAAAATTTCAGGCCAATTAACCTCTAAAAAAGCATTCTTAACCCTTTCTTTCATGCGTCATTTTCTCCAGAGTTCTTTTTATAATATATTTAACAGCTCTAGCTGGTCCGATAAAAATATATTTAAAAGCACCTTTAATCCCCCCCATATGTGTGAAATTAACATAGGTATGTGGTGCACTATCTCCGCGCTTGTTATAGAGTTTATTATCCACAAACGGTGTTATATCAATTGGATTTTTAGCAATTCTAAAATCATAGTGTTCATTCCAGGCAATATAGACAAGAAGGCGTTCAATAGCATGTAAAATAGAATTTTGAGGTAATGGTTCAGCTGGAACATCATTATCCGTTACATTCAAGTCAAATAATGGTTTCAAAGCATCGTACTTAAACCAAACAAAAGTACCATAGCTCATGACAAAGGTATGGAAATTATTAAAATCAATGGTTTTCGTCATACCCATTTTTTGCCACAAATTATTCATTTCAGGTGCAATTAAATGCTCATTCCAAGCATCAACAATTTTATTATATCTAAAGAAAGTTGGAATATCTGCAATAACAAGACCTAATTTATCATTTGCAAAATTAGCAAGAATATTATCAGCTGGCTTGATAAGCATGTCAATCAATTCATTACGCCATGATTCCCCTGCCCAAAAATCAGCTTCTTTAGATTTTTTAGTATGGAAATGTCCAATATAATCGTATTCTGACAAATACTCTTTTAATTTCAACATTGGCAAAACATCACGACCAATATTACCTGTTACAAAAATACGAGCATTTTTAGCATTCTGATCTAAAATAGCTTCAATTTCCGATTTTTTAGTATCATTATCAGTTGTAATGAATAAATCATAAGCAAAATGGAAATTTTTAAATGCTCCTAAAAAATCTTCTAACAAATCAACATAAAAGACATGAAGATGCACCGCTATTTTCTTATCTGATAAAGAAACAGGTGCTGCTTTCTGAACATATTTTCGCGCTAAAAGATATTTAAAATCAGGAAAATTAATTTCAGACATGTGCGAGACAATCAAGTCTACTGGATAATCTGATTTCTTAGCAATTTCTTCTAAGAGATACGGCGCTATATGCTGATTATTATCGATTGCTTTAACCTTTATAAAAGGAACTTTATGGTTCAAAATTGCTGTTGGATGATAAAATGAAAAATCAGCATGCAACATGTGACTAGCATCTTCGTTTACGGTATTAAAAATAACATCATACTTGAAGCCAGCATCTAAAAATTTAGTTGTCACTTGTGTTTCATAATTGTTGATAACATCTTGGACATTTGTATAGTTTTTTATATTCTCCCAAAATTCTCTAAATGTGTGGGAAGTAATGACAGATTTTTTAAAAGTAATGAAATAACTTTGGATATGTTCACGAAAACCTTGTGTATAACGAGATTTTGGAGTCTCACGGTTATTTGTTAACCCCCAAAAATCCACATTTTCATCTGCTTCGTATTTTAAATAATGCTCTTTGATATCCCATAATGGTCCAAAACAAGTGTCATTCATAATAGTGATGGAATCATAAGAGTCTAATGTTTCAAAACCAACTTCTGTCATCCCATCTCGCCAAGCAGCAAAATCAAAACCAATATTTTCTCTTTGGATAAACTGATCCATTAATCGAAGTTTGACTATTTTATGATAATCTTGCTCATTAATTGAACTATTTGAGATGAATACTACTTTAGAAAAAAGTGGACGCATTTTTATCAATTGATAATAAACATGCGAACTAACACGATTGTACTTATTAAAATGGACGTACAATAATAAACGTTTCATTATTTTCTCCTAAAAAAGTTGATGATTGCTGTTGGAATTGTCCAACGACGTGAATGCGTAACAGAGTTATAGGCGACAACCATTTTCTCTAATTCTCGCTTATAATAGTGCCTTTCATCATTCACTTGTTTAAATGTTACCTTATACGCTTCCAATTCTCTAACTTCTTTTTGTAAATGTGACAAATCTTGAGAGAGAACTTTAGCAATATAATCCTCACGATTAATATCATCAACATTAAACATAACATACTCTAATGTGAATGATTTCTGATGTAGTATTGAAATATCATAAATTAATTGAGGATCAGAGTCTCTGAACATAACATAGTTTCCGATAATGTCCCCATTTGAAAAACTAGGTAATAGTTCTGTTTGATATCCTGTTGTAGAAAGAGACACTCGCTGATAGAAACTAGGTAGTTCAGATAAATCTATCCGTAGGCTAGTTGCTTCTTTTGGAAGTTCAAAGTGGATAGTATCTTGATACTGTAATTGAAACTCTAGTGTTTTATCCTGAGAAAACCCTTCTTCCAAAGTGGCATAATAAATAGTCACTTTTTGTGAACTTACTCGAGAATGAAAATAATCCCACTGAGATAGTTCCTTTTCAAAATTATTATGTCGTTCCAATAAGATACGAAGGATTTCTTTATAGTTAGTATTAGGATACTTTTCGAGGTAAGCCAACTGAGTTTCTAATAATTTATCAAACCTTTTATCCAAGGCTTCCTTACTTTTTGGACGTGAATCTGAACCTTGATTAACACGATAGGCTACTGTTACTTCTGGTAAAAAACTAAATTGAGTATGATTAAATAAATCAAGTTGCAAATTAAAAGTGTCATCAGCAGTGTCAAGATCAGCTTCTAACATGTCATTTGCAAGCAACATTAACTCACGTTTTACCAACCATGTAGATGGCGCTGTAAAACCACGTGTTGCCATCATTTTTTCATAAGAATCAGAGAGTTCAATAATCTGCCGAGTAAAAACGTGTTTTTCAGTAGTAACACCATTTACATCAACAAAATCAACATCAGTTCCACACCACTGTGAGTCGGGATGTTCTTGTAAAAACTCCAATTGTTTTTTTAATTTGTAATCATCTATCCAGTAATCATCCCCATCACAACGAGCAATATACTCCCCACGAGCAGCTAAACATGCTTTTATCCAAGTTTCTGTAATCCCTAGGTTTCTGTCGTTATATATTGCAACGATTTTATCAGGATAATTTTTGGCGAATTCCTGAATAATCTCTTTTGAATTATCTGTTGAAGCATCATCAATAAGGATAATTTCCAAAGTAACATTTTTCTGCTTTAGAAAACTTTCAATTGCTTGATTTAGCCATTTTCCCTTATTGTAAACCGTACAGATAACAGAAACTGTTGGAGCATTTTCTACTGACATCTGATGTCTCTCATCCTTTCTAAAAAACTGACTATTTATTCTGATAAAATGTTCCAATTACCATTTCTCTGGATAATACCTGATGCAGAATCTAGTGCTGATAAATCATCTAAAGCGATATCATCTCGATTAATGACGATAATAGGTGAATTATCAGAGTTAGCAAAAGCATACATTTCCTTTGATTTTCCAAGAATAGTAACTTCCAACTTCAATTTCATATCGTTTACGTGATTTAGTGAACATGAATATGAGTATGATTTATGACCAAGACCAGTTGTAGGAATATCGGTAGCATTATCATTATACATCCAGATTTTTCTATCAATATCCGTCAACGAGAAGACAATATGAGTTTCAACATTTTGAAGAACATCATATGAAATTTTGAATTCAATTTTTTCTTTCGGCGTAATTTTATTTGGAGATATTAATTCTACTTTTAAATTATCAACATAAGGCTCAACATTTTTTTCACCGTCTTCTTTGTCACCTGTTTGAGCATCTTGTGGTGCTGATGAAACCGCATTGTCAAAGCTATATTGATTGGCAACATCTTCTGGGTCACCATAAGATTTAACCAAACCATCCTCAATCAAAACAGCACGATTACAATATTTTTTAACTGCACCCATATCATGGGTTACAAGAATAGTCGTTTTTCCTGAAGCTTTACGTTCCATAAAGTAATCATTACATTTACGTTGGAAGGCTTCATCACCAACTGCAAGAACTTCATCAAGGATAAGCACGTCACCTTGAGCTTTGATGGCTACTGAAAAGGCTAGACGAACTTGCATACCACTTGAGTAATTTTTAAGTTTTTGATTCATAAATTCTTCAAGTTCTGCAAATTCAACGATATCATCATACATAGCATCTATTTCTTCGGTTGTAAAACCAAGCATAGCGCCATTCATATAAACATTTTCACGTCCCGTTAGCTCTGGATTAAATCCAACACCAAGTTCAATAAAAGATACCATTTTACCATCTACGGTAACTTTCCCTTTTTCAGGAACATAGATTTGAGAGATGATTTTTAAAAGAGTTGATTTACCTGAACCATTTCGTCCAACAATTCCAAAGAAATCTCCTTTGTAAACATCAAATGAAATATCTTTCAAGACATGTTGTTCTCGGTAGCCTTTAATTCCTTTAAAGCGATTAACTAGTGCCGTACGCAAACTATGTGTTGCTTCCGTTGGCAATTTAAAATACTTACTAACGTGGTCAACTGTTACTGCAATTTCTTTATCTGACATTATAAAATCTCCGCAAATTTCTTAGCATTTCTATGGAAAATAGTATATCCAATAATAAGAATTAAGACTGGAAGGACATAAGGAATTGCTCCCAAAATATGATTATTATAAAGATCCCAGCCACGCATACTACCTGAATAAACAATATAATGACGCAAATCTTGAATAATTTGTGCTAATGGATTTAGCATCAGCAATTTTGCCACAGTAACTTGATTTTTTTGAATAATAAAGGTCAATGAGTAAATAACAGGTGTCGCATACATACCTGCCTGCATAACAACTTCCCAAATTGGACCCAAGTCACGATATTTAACAAACAAAGCCGCAAGAATAAAGGCAATTCCTGCTGATATCATTACTAGCTCAATAAATAGTGGAATAATAATTAGAAAACTCCAACTAAGATGAACACCGTTAATAAGACCAAAAACAAAAACCACCAAAAGATTAATACCGTAGTTAATCGCTGCTCCTACTACTGATGACATAACAATAATTTCTTTGGAAAAGTTCAATTTACGTAACAAGTCACCACGAGTAACAATGGACACCATTCCCATATTCGTAGCTTCTTGGAAAAATGACCATGTTACCATGCCAAGAAGCACTCCGATAGCATAATGTGGCGTTCCATCATCCAAACGTAAAAAACGAATAAAAACCAGATACATGATTGTGAAGAGCATCAATGGTTTTAAGATTGACCATAAATGCCCAATTAAACTTCCTTGGTAACGAAGTTTAAAATCTGTTTTTACCATCTCTTTTAATAAGATATTATTTTCTTTACTAAAGAATTTCATTGATTTCTCCTATAACCAAATTTGGTAATAATTAGTGTTTTAAAGACAAGCGTATGGAAGTTTCTGTTCTTACGTAAACCATATTTGTTTAAAGTGTGGATACGCTGAGACAGTGATTTATCCATAATAGTTGTAAAGTTTTCAACTAATTCTCTGTTTTCTGGTGATAAATTTAAGTCTAGTAGAAAACGTGCTTGTGCTTGACTGGCATCAATTAACCACCAATATTTTTCAACGAGTTTATGTGGTTCTAACCAGTTTTTCATCCGTTTGGACCATGTTCTTGCCCCAAGAACATTAGCCTCATGCTGACGATACAATTCTGTTGGGTAATCGAGGTAAACCAAATCTCCCAAGGCACTAGCAATCAATGCTAAATACCAGTCATGCATTAAGAGATTATCCGTTGTTGTCCAAAGCTCGGCAAGAGCATGATTGATCATCGCTGTTCCACCAGTTACCGTATTTTCGGTTAATTCTTGAACTAGTTTAGTATTGGCATGGTCAGACTGTGTTTTAACCATGCTTTCATGCAAAACATTTAGCTCTCTATCAACAATTTTCAAATCTGTATAAACGAGAAATGGTTTGTCATTGCTGTATTTTTCAGCTTCAGCTAAAGTCACCGCTAATTTATCTTCCAACCAGATGTCATCTTGGTCAGAAAAGAAATAATAGTCAGCTTTGCTATGTTTTAAAAGCGTATAAAAGTTTTTAATGACGCCAAAATTTTCACGATTATCAGCATTGATAAAGACAATACGTGAATCCTTTTGAGCATATTGCTGAATAATTTCTGGTGTGCGGTCGCTAGAGCCGTCGTCTCGGATATATAATGTCCAGTCTTTGACTGTTTGTTTTTGAATACTTTCAATCTGCTCAGCCAAAAATTGTTCACCATTGTAGGTGGACATGAGAATATTAATTTTCATTTAAAAACAGTTCCTCATACTCTCCTACTATTTTTTCCCATGTGTAATTTTGTTTAACAATCGCAAGGGCACGGTTTCCATATTCTGTAAAATCATAATAACCGTCTGCATCATTTATCAAACATGATAAATTACCAGAGGTCTTATTCCAATAAAAGGCGCTAGCGTCAGCTACTGATTTATTGAAGGCAACATCAAGGACAAGATTAAGTTTAGTATGTCCTAGGGCTTCAAGCAGACCTGGATTTGTCCCGCCAACTTCATGTCCATGAATGTAGGCAAATGCATTTTCTCGGATATAATTTAACAAATCACGGTCATAAACTGTTCCAACAAACTTCACACGTTTATCTCTTTCAAAATTTATCAACCGTTTCAATTTGTCAAAATAAGGGTTGTTCTTATGGTTACAAATGATAATCAAATCACGCTTAGTGTTTGATTTCATAAATTCTCGGATTGCTGTTTCGTAGTTATTTTCTGGAACAAATCGTCCGACAATCAAGTAATACCCATTTTCCTTTGTTTGCCAGTTTTCAAAGCATTTTCTAACTTTGTAATCATCGGCAGTCAAGCTTGACCTTGTCAAGTCGGTTCCATAAGCAATAAATCGTGTCTTAGCTTCTGGATAAGACTCCTGAATATAAGTTTCAATACCGACATTATCTGAAATCACCAAATCAGCCGTTTTAGCCATTGACTTTTCAGCATATTTTAAATAAGCTTGAACAGGTTTTGACCATTTAGAGCGTTTCCATTCCAAACCATCGGGATTGACAAAAACTTTACCACCGACAACGTGAATTTTCTTAGCAAAAGGCACGATAAAAGCACCAATCGTATTACCCAAAATATAAAAAATAGGGTGTTCAATGCGCTCTTTTTTTACCATTTGAAGTCCATAATTAATAGCCATTATATCATAAGCGATGACCCGAGCAGGACCAATCTTAGGTGCCTTGATGGTAAAACAATCCGCGCCTTCATAGCTAAAGTGCGTTTGATGCTTATCGTCACTCAAACAAGCCACATGATAAACAATGTCTGCGCTCTGCTTATTTTTTACCAACTCCTCAACAAAAGTCTCGAAACCACCGTATTTTGCTGGTAACCCACGACTTCCGATGATGAATACATGTTGCATGGCACACTTCTCCATTCTAAAATACAATCGTTTTTATTATACCATAATTTACATAAGCTGGCGAAAGAAAAAGGAAAGTCTAAGCGACAGAATGTGATGAATTGTACAATTTTTAAACACTACAAAAGCACTTAGGGCGTCACAATCAAAAATGAGGTTAGAAAATCTCCTAACCCCATAATCATGTTTTGAAACTGCAACGGACAGTTATTATTTTTTAACGTCTTGTTTGTAAAATTCTTGCAAAGCTTCTTGCCATGTTGGAATAACAAAACCAGTTGCTTTAGCTTTAGCAAGGCTCATTGTTGAGTTAAGTGGACGTTTTGCTTTAGCTGGAAATTGACTTGAATCAACTGGTTTCACTACAACATCGGTATCTTTCAAGATTTCTACTGCGAAATCATACCAAGTTGTATCTTCAGTGGCATCATTTGACAAGTGATAATAACCAAATTCTTTTTGATTTTCTGTCAAATAAGTCATAAATTCAGCCAAAGTACGAGTCCATGTTGGACGACCATGTTGGTCGTTGACAACAGTTAATGTGTCATGTGTTTTAGCAAGGTTTTGCATTGTGAAAACAAAGTTTTTACCATAATTACCAAATACCCAAGCTGTACGGATGATGTAGAATTTATCAGTGTATTTTTCAACGGCTTCTTCACCAAGACGTTTTGTACGTCCATATTCTGTTTGAGGGTCCGGTGTATCATCAACTTCCCATTCTTGACCAACTGGTTTCTTTCCGTCAAAAACGTAGTCAGTTGAAATGTAAACAAGAGTTGCACCATATTTAGCAGCTGCTTTGGCAACAATTTCTGTACCTGTTACGTTAATAGCATAGTCAAGTTCTTTACCTTCATCTTCGGCAGCATCAACGGCTGTATAAGCCGCGCAATGGTAAACAAGTGTTGGTTTTACTTGCGCAAATACTTCATCAACTTTTTCAGCGTTTGTGATGTCCATTTCCGCAACATCAACCGCCACGTACTCTTCACCACGTTCATCTAATAAATAGCGTAATTCTGTTCCTAATTGCCCATTGGCACCTGTAACTAAAATCATGTTAGAACTCCTTTAAATTCATTCCCCATTATTTTACACTATTTTTTCAGAAAAAGCACTATCCAGAAATAAGCCCCCTTGTTTGACAAACTTAGCACCTTAATAAAAAGTTTCACTCACCATTCTCTCGATATTTCTCAGTTTCGGCTTGATTTGTCCAGACGAAGTGATTGGGTTTAATTTCAACCATTTGTGGTTTGTCGGTTGTGTAATCGTGTTGCTCTGGGTCATAGATAATTAATTCTTTTTGGCGCTCCAAAATAGAATCCGGAATTGCCGATAAAAGTGATTGAATATAAGGAGGGATAGGATGCTTGAACAGCTCCTCAGTTTCTGCCACTTCAACAATCACTCCTTGGTGAATAACCGCAATACGATCAGAAATAAAGCGAACAACTGATAAATCAGGAGCGATAAATAGATAAGTTAAACCACTTTCTTGTTGAATTTGTTTTAAAAGATTGAGAACCTGCGCCCTGACTGAAACATCAAGAGCCGAAATCGGTTCATCTGCAATGATAAATTCAGGATTCATAACAAGTGCTCTAACAGTTCCGATACGCTGACGTTAACTACCTGAAAACTCGTGTGGATAGCGCGTTAAATGTTCTGGTAATAAACCAATTTTTTCAATAATCTCTTTTACTTTCTTTTGGCGCTCTTCTTCATCCTTAAACAGTTTAAAATTGTATAACCCTTCTGAAATAATGTAATCAACGGTAGCACGTTCATTCAAACTTGCAACTGGATCTTGAAAAATCATTTGATTTTTTGGATAAATTCTTCTTTTTCACGTTTTGATTTCTTACCATTTATTTTTTTCCATTATAAACAATGTCACCTGAACTGGTTTCATTTAGACCGACAATTGCACGACCGATGGTCGTTTTTCCACTTCCTGATTCATCCACTAGCGAAAAAGTCTCTCCTTTGTTAATGAAGAAATTCGCATTTTTGACAGCTACAAACCGTTTGTCTCCTTCACCGAAGGAAATTTCCAAACCATGAATTTCAACTAATTTTTCAGACATCCCCTTACTCCTAACTTAACATTTTTCGTGAAATCTTATGATGCAAATCTTGAATCACTTCTGGTTCATAAAATTTTCTGATATTTCAGAATCGCAAAATAAGATATCTCCACGCTAGGAAATCATATTTTATGAAAGGCAATATAACACTATACTTTTGTGTTGCAAAGTATTTTTGGTTAAAAAATCAGAATTTTCTGCCTGTTTGTAACAAACCATGTTATCCTGCAACAAGATATGGCAACGTTTTAAAAGCCACTACATCAACTTATTTAAAAATTTGCACGCTCTTACCATAACATGTCATTTATTTTTCAAGTAAAAAAGACCAACAATCGTTAGATTGCGGGTGCTATATTTATTAATAGTTATCTAATTCCTAAAGCAATGCGAGCGTAGCGGCTCATCTTATCTACCGTCCAAGCTGGATACCAGACCAGTTTCACTTCAGTATTTGTTACTTCTGGAATTTCGCGCATCACATCATGAATTTGATCTGTAAGAAGATCAGCAAGTGGACATCCCATTGTCGTCAACGTCATGTCAATTTCAGTATGACCATTTTGCTCAAAGCGTATTTCATAGACAAGACCTAGATTGACAATATCAATGCCCAATTCTGGGTCAATAACCATTTCCAAAGCTTCAAGAATACGGTCTTTGATTTTTGCTACTTCTTCTTCAGTATATTTTTGTTCTGACATAAGCGAACCTCACATTAATAATTAATCTTCGATAAAATCACGGAGTTGTTTACTACGGCTTGGGTGGCGTAGTTTACGAAGAGCTTTAGCTTCAATTTGACGAATACGTTCACGCGTCACATTGAAAACTTTACCAACATCTTCTAATGTACGCATTTTACCATCATCAAGACCAAAACGCAAACGTAACACATTTTCTTCACGGTCTGTCAACGTATCCAAAACTTCGTCCAATTGTTCACGAAGTACGACACGAGTTGTGTAATCTACTGGGTTTTCAATAACTTCATCTTCAATGAAATCACCAAGGTGACTGTCATCTTCTTCACCGATTGGTGTTTCCAATGAAACAGGTTCTTGAGCGATTTTCAAAATTTCACGAACTTTGTCAGGCGTCATATCCATACGCTCTGCAATTTGTTCAGGCGTTGGGTCTTGTCCAAGTTCTTGAAGGAGGTTACGTTGTTCACGAACAAGTTTATTAATAGTTTCAACCATGTGAACAGGAATACGAATCGTACGAGCTTGATCAGCAATTGCACGTGTGATAGCCTGACGAATCCACCATGTCGCATAAGTTGAGAATTTGAACCCTTTTGAGTAGTCAAATTTATCAACGGCTTTCATCAAGCCCATGTTTCCTTCTTGAATAAGGTCAAGAAATTGCATACCACGTCCAACATAACGTTTTGCAATTGAAACAACCAAACGCAAGTTAGCTTCCGCCAAACGTTGTTTTGCTTGAAGGTCACCAGCAGCAACGGCAACAGCCAATTCTTTTTCTTCCTCGCTAGTGAGCAACGGCACGACACCAATCTCTTTGAGATACATACGAACTGGGTCATTAACCTTGGCAGAATTACTACCAAGTAATTCTTCGTCTGTCAATTCTTCTGGTTTTGGTTCTTCAACGACGTATTTTGTTGATGGATTTCCTTCATTGTCCGTAATTGAAATACCACCATCTGTCAAACGTTCCAAAAGGTCATCTATTTGATCGGCATCTAATGAAAATGGAATAACTAATTTTTCAGTTACTTCATCATCAACGGCAGTGCCGTTCTTTTTGTGATTACGAATAAATTCTGCAACTTGAACATTAAAGGTTGTAATTTCTTTTTCTTTCGCCATATTTTCCTCTATTCCATATTTCTTTTTTGGGCAATGAGATTTTCCAAAGCCGCTAAAGCTGCATCAACATCTCCAAGATTGCTAGACTCACGAATGAGTTTGCTTTGCTTTTGCAAATCTCTTTCTCGAAGAAGACGATCACGCTTATCAATAATTTCCTCTATTTCATTATTCGCAATTTCATCTGGTAAATTTTCCTCCAAAACGCGATAATACATCTGGCGTGTTCGGTCATCAAATTGCGCTAAATCATAGGAATTCACCTCACCTTGCTGCACTAATAAATCATACAAAGCTTGCAACTCTTGGGTATCAAAGGTAAATTCACCACGATTTCTAAATTCATTGAGAAGATACTCGTGTGTCAAAAGTCGGTGCATTAACTGACTTTCTGCTTTGATAATTGCAGATATATTCTTGGAAATAGGTAATTCCACAACGGTCACTCGTTGTTTAACTGCTTCTGATTGCAGATTTGAGCGGTTTTGCAGACGTTCACTATTTACCGATTGCTCGACTTGATAGTAATCAAAGTCAGGCAATAAATCAGCCACCATATTAATATACGAATTTTGTGCTGTAATTGACGGCGATTGCGCAATAATTTTTGAAATTTGCTCGACATAAGCAATCTCAGCTTGGAGATTATCGCTATTTTCAGGTTTCAAGTAATGAATAAAAAATTCTGTACTACTTATCCTGTTATTCTCAAGCAAATTTGCCAAAGCTTGTGGCGAATTTTTTTGGATAAATTCATCAGGGTCCATTTGCTCAGGAACACGCACAATCTCAACGTTAAAGCCTTTTAGAAGCTCCAAAGACTTGGCAATCGCATTTTGACCAGCCTTATCACCATCATAAGTCAAAATCACTTTTTTGGCGTAACGTTTCAGATGTCTAACATGGTCTGGAGTCAATGCCGTTCCCATAGAAGCGACAGCATTTTCAATACCAGCACGGTAGGCAGCAATAACGTCCATAAAACCTTCCATCAAATAGACTTCATGTTTTTTCGACATTACTGGACGAGCTTTATCTAAATGATAAAGTTCATACGATTTATTGAACAGCGCTGTGGAACGAGTATTCTTATACTTCGCTTGCTTATTTTCAAGGTCCTCTTTGGTCCAAATCCGTCCCGAAAATGCAACAACCTGACCACTGTCATCGGTCAATGGAAACATAATCCGATTTTGAAAAGCATCATAGACACGATTCGTTCTTTCGGACAAATTAAAAAGACCTGAAGCCATTAAAGCATTCTCATCATAGCGTTTGGCTAGAGATTGGTATAAAAAATCAGGTTCGTTTGGCGACAATCCAATATTAAAATAATCAATCAACTCATCTGTCAAACCACGTTGTGCTAGATAGTTCTTCGCTTCTTGCCCTTCTTTTGTCGTCTTTAAAACAGCATTGTAAAACTTAGCCGCATCTTTATGAATGTCAATCAATATCTGATTAGGATTTTGTGGCTTTGTTTGTGTCTGTTGAACATCAACTTGCAAAGGGATTCCAGCGCGCTCAGCTACCAGATGAACACTCTCTAAAAAGCTAACCTGACGATATTCTTCCAAAAACTTATAAACATCACCAGATTTTCCGCAACCAAAACAATGAAAAAATTGCTTGTCTTCTATGACATTAAAAGACGGCGTTTTTTCCTTGTGAAATGGACAAAGCCCAATATAGTTGCGACCAGCACGTGTAAGACTAACCACCTCGCCAATAACATCAACAATATTAACGCTATTTTTTATCTCGGAAATTAATTCTTTGTCAATTGCCAAAAGATCACCTCCACGCACTAAGTCCATTTTAGTCTTGTATTTCATTGTAACATTTTGAGCAGTATTTGTAAATCTAAAACTCCGAATAGTTGCAATGATTTAGGAAATTGAATCCCCTTTTTTCACTTTAGTTTCTTGACGTTTTCAATCTCAATAGAATCATTTTCAATATAAAAAGTATTTTTTTGAAAAGCTCAACATTAACGTTTAATGAATAAGAATGGCATTTTTGGAATATTTCTCTAAATAAATACTAGACTTATTCACATTTTTAGGCAGATAGCTGCCTTTTGTATGTTTTTTTGGGTATAATGATACTGTTAACGTTTAATTAGGAGGTTTTTCTATGATTAAAGAACTCAAAGAGTTTTTGTTCAAGACCAATATCCTTGACCTTGCTGTCGCTGTTGTTATTGGTGCAGCTTTCAACGCTATTGTAACATCTCTTGTTGAAGATGTTATTACTCCACTTTTCCTTAACCCTGCTTTGAAAGCGGCTGGTGTGGAAAAAATTGCAGAACTTTCTTGGCATGGTGTTGCCTATGGTAGTTTCTTAAGCGCTGTTATTAATTTTCTAATTGTTGGTACAACCCTCTTCTTCATCGTTAAAGCTGCTAACGCTACTTCTGCTTTTGGTAAAAAACAAGATGAAGTGGAAGAAGAAGCCGCACCTACACAAGAAGAACTTCTTACAGAAATCCGCGATTTGTTGAAAGAAAAATAATTTTTCAATCTAGAGCATAAAAAGAGACGCTTGGCGCCTCTTTTCTTGTATCTAAATTTAATTAGAATTTTTTACGTTTGCGAGCTGCTTCTGATTTGCGTTTACGTTTTACAGAAGGTTTTTCGTAGAATTCACGCTTACGTGATTCTTGAAGAGTCCCAGCTTTAGTCACAGAACGTTTGAAACGACGAAGTGCATCGTCAAGTGATTCGTTTTTACGTACTACTGTTTTTGACATGTGTTTCACCTCCTCAAGATATTGTAACATTTACACGTTCTTTATTAGGATACCTAATTTATCAAAAAAAGTCAATCCTTACACGCGCTAAATGCCATAAAAATTTTAAAAATGTTTTCAGCAAAATTTCCATCACACTTATGATTTTTTTAAGGTTTCCTCACTATACTATAAACAATCCTAATAAACTTTCTTTTTCATAATCTCCTAAGAACGACTGCTAACGGTGGTCGTTTTTTTGGGATGATATAAAAGGGAGTGGGACAAATAAAGTCTCCAGTGGACTTTATTTATGAACCTAAAAATTAAAAAGCGAATCAGTAGTTTCGCAGAAACTTGATTTCTCAGTAAATCTTAATTTCTAGTTACTGACCTAAAACGGTCTATCACCAGATTGTTGACCTTGTAAATAATCACTATGTAAACAAAGAAGCGGGGTACTTTGTCCCAGCCTCTTTTATTCATCTTCATCAACCGCATCGCCTGTAAGTTGTGCTGCGTCTGAAATGAATTGTTTGTATTTATCTTCTTTGGCTAATTTTTTGATGACTTTGTTAACCGTTTTTACCAATTCGCCGCTATCTTTTGGCATAGCTACTGCTTTGGCATCACCTTCGCCTGTTTCAAGAGCAAAGCTTGCTAGAGCTAAGTCAGAATTTTGTGAAAGGTAACCTTCTGCGACTGGTTTTTCCAAATCGACAGCTTGAACTTGACCAGATTTTAATTCATTAATAGCTTCACCCATAGCTGTTAACGAAACAATGTTAGAATCTGATAGTTGGTCTTTTGCCAAATTTTCTTCAATCGTTCCTTTTTGAACTGCCACCTTTAAGCCTGACAAACTATCAACTGATGTGTAGGTATCAACATCACTCGCTTTAACTAAGATAGCATTTTCAGTCTCATAATAGGCATCTGAAAAGTCATACACTTTGGCACGTTCTTCAGTATAAGACAAACCAGAGATTGCCATGTCAGCTTTTCCTGTTTGAAGACTTGAAAGAACATTATCAAAACTCATTGATGATAGTTCTAACTCGACACCAAGTTCATCAGCAATAGCTTGCGCCAATTCCACATCAGCACCAACAATGGTATCTTTGCCATCAACCAAAGCCTTAAACTCAAATGGAGCGTAGTCTGGGCTGATAGCCACAACTAATTTCCCTTTTTTGACAATTTTTTCTTGTAAATTTTCATTTGATGACGAGCCACAAGGAGCTAAAGTCAGCACAGAAATAAGCGCAAGAACCCCTAAAAATATTTTTTTGATTTTCATATTTATAATTCATTCCTTTCGTTTCACTCAAGGCACAACACTGAATGAAAAAGTGCTGTGCTCTTTATTTTGATTTATAATTAAAGTGAGAAGACCTATCACTACTACAAATCACGGGGAGGAGAGTAAGTGAGTAGTTCAGCTACTACCTCGCATATTTATAGGTGTAGCTCATCCCATCAAGCACAACTAACTGTGACTAAGAGCACGTAAACTTATAATTGGATAAGCGACTCGTTTGTGAAAAGGAATGAGCAGTCAAGGGATAGGCTCTTCTCAAATTTTGGTGAAGGGA
>NZ_NETH01000041.1 GCF_003337175.1 Streptococcus gallolyticus | reverse complement strand
AGAAGAAATTGAGGGGCGATTACGTTTAGAACGAGAAAGACACGTCATTAGTTATCAAACCATTTATAGAGCTATCTATCACGGTCACTTTGACGACACGCCTCTTTCACATGGTGCTCGTGGGGTTGTTCGCAAACTTCGTCACCATGGTAAAACACGCCATACAAAATCCCATGTGGAAAAGCGAGGAAAAATTCCTATTTCTCATACCATTCATGAGAGACCAACAGCAGCTAATGAACGCTCGAGAATAGGTGATTGGGAAGCCGATACTGTTGCTGGAAAGACTGGAAAAGCTTGCCTAGTAACACTCACTGATAGGCATTCCCGCTTCCTCAAAATTCAGAAAGTAGCTGTCAAGAAAAGTAAATTGGTTATAGAAGCCATGGTAAATATGTTAGAGTCTCTACCAAAAGAAACAGTGACTCCTGATAGAGGTAAGGAATTCTCAGGGCATCCTGAACTCACCGAGAAACTAAATGTCGAAGTCTATTTTCCTGATCCTCATGCTCCTTGGCAACGAGGAACAAACGAGAATACAAATGGCTTATTGCGAGAGTATTTTCCAAAAGGAAGTGACTTAACAGAGGTAGAACACTTGATTATTCAGGAATGGGAAGATAAATTAAACAATAGACCACGAAAATGTCTAAACTGGAAAACACCTTATGAAGTTTTTTATGGGATAAATGTGCACTTAATTTGACAATTCGCCCTACAAAAGTGTGGTTCAAAAAGAATTAGACAGCGGCAAACTCTTTGAAATTAAGCTTGATTTACCACCAATAAGCCATGATTTTACTTTTGTTTGGCGAAAAAATAGTCATTTTAAAGGATTTTATCAAGAGATTTTCAAATATTTTCTAAGCAATTAAGACTTGATTTAAAGCATTTTTTAACGTAAACTATATAGTTATATAGCCTAGGTTAATTTAGAAGGGGTCAATATGCAATCTACTTTAAATATGACAGAACTTTTCCAATATGGTGAACGTGTGACTCTCCAAAAAGGGGATAGATTGACAATGTCGGTTGCTGGGGAAGTAACTGGTGATATCTATATTCTATCATCAGGCGTTTGTGCACTTTCTTCCATCTCTTGTGATGGCAAAGAAGCCACTTATCTCTACTTCAAAAAACAACAATTTGTCGGTTTTACTCCTCTGATGACTGCTTTTAACCTCCATCACTATGGAAAAAAGACGTTTTCAATCGTTGCTAAGACACCCTGTGTGGCCTACCGTATTCCAAAGAGAAATTTTCAAGACTTACTCGGTTTTCCATCGGTGGCTACCTTGATGGTTAACACTTTGACTGAAAATCTTGTCTACCTTATGGAACATTTTCATAGCAGCAAAAATGAGCCTGCTCTAGTCCAATTTAGCCGTTTTCTGCTTGATCAAGCAGAAACGGACGCTTGTGGAACACTGGTGCTAGACACCGTTTTTACTTATCAAGAGATGGCTTGCTACCTTGGGGTGCATTCTGTAACGATTGCTCGTATGGTCAAATCATTACGTAAGGAAGCTTTAATCGATAAAATAGGACATCAAATTCGCATCATCAACCCTGAAGAAATGGTAAAATTAATCACTGAAGAACGAAAAATTGACTATTGAGTCTGGGACAAACGTTCAAACTCAACTAGAAAAAGCGAACAAACGGAGTTTCTAACAGTTAGACCTCTGTTTAGTTCGCTTTTTAGTCATCTAAGGCATTCACATGCCTTGATTTTCAATCAGATTTTCCTTAGGCTTCTTCATTGCTCTACAGTTTAGAACCTTAGCTTTCAGAGTACTCTAAGTTAGCTGTCCTTAGTGTATTTGCAATCCTTATTAGGCATGCGTTTTAAGGTTTAGAAACGAGTTATCGCCGCTATTGAAAACAGGGGCTAAAACCGAATGCTACCTAGGTAACCTAAAATGAGAAATAGGATGAACCATAGTGAGAAAAACACCTGAAATAGAAAATAAAGTCCAATAAAAACTTTTTTCAACCTTGTCTCCTCAGTAGATTTCGCACAAAAAAATCTCATCGAAAAATAGCATTGGGAAAGGATAAATAGGGCAAGGATAACTACTATTAGGTACATGGTTATCTCCTTTGCTTACATTTGGGTGGGCAAGAGCAAATAGGCAAGGACTAGAACAAACAAGACATTCCATACCAATTGCTTTAGATAAATCTGTTTATCTTGTTGAGATTGACTACAGATAACGCTTCCTACAATGAGATACAAGGCAAACACCACAACAGTACCTATCCCCAATAAGGTATAGAGATAATCTACGCTACTCTGATGGTGCTCATAACTCACCAACAAACGATCGCGTTTGTCAGTGATGGCTTGCTCCCCAAAAAAAGCTGACAAAGCTGTTCGGATTTCCTGTTTACTTTTTCCTTGCGATAGCAAATTGGCAATCGTTCCAGATACAAATGCCGTACTAACCGATGCCCCATTACTTCGAACAATGTGTTGATTTAGAGATAGTGCCTCTTGCGTATAAGGAGCATAATATATGTTTTCGTGATTAGCCTTGAGTACATTAAAAAATTCATTATAGCTCCCCACGGAAATGACATCACTGATTTGGCTTATAGGGTTTATAAAGTCTGTATTGTTGAGTTCGTAAGCAGCGCTAACAAGATAGCCACCTGTATTGATATAGTCTGAAATAACCGCATTTAATTCTGGAGTCATTGTCTTTAAAACCATGCTTACATTTAAAACATCAACCTCATCAGCTATGGCTTGTTTAACTGCTTGACCAATAGCAGCATTGGTTATTTGTCCATTGTCATCAACCACTTTATAAGAATAGAGACTACTTTGAGGAGATAAACCAATGGTTAAGATGTGGTTATCTTTTGCCCCTATGATACTAGCTATTTTTGTTCCATGACCGATGCTATCAAAATCACTATTAGAATTAGAAAAATTAAACCTTGCTGCTATATTGCACTCATCTAAAGATTCTTTTGCTACGCCTGAGTCTATCATGCCAACTTTGACATCACGACTTACGGTGGTTAGAGGGTCAATCTTAGGATAATAAAGAGAGGTTCCCCAGCCAGAATGCTGATGATTTAATATAAAACCTGTAAATTGGCCAATCGGATTGGATACCAACCCTCTTCTGTAGATTACTGATAGCACTAAGACGAGCAACAAGAGACCATTACCAACTATAAATGCACATTTTCTCATTACTTATTTCTCCATCCTCGTTCAGAGTAAAATGGAGAGATTTTAAAAATCTCTCTTGCAACGCCTAATGCCTATGCCAAGTTGGTTTATGACCAATTCTAGGAGAACAATTGCGCCATAACTCAGCCCGACAATAGCGCCACTCAGGTTTTTTGATAATAGACTCATAAATGCACTGCTTGACAACTAACATGGCACGATCACAATCTGAGGTAATAAAATTAGCAGGTCCCCAGCCATTATCATCAAGACAATAAGGCAATCCTCCTCCAGATAAAATGGCATCTGAATTTTCCTCACTCCGATCGATATACACCATGGATAGTGGGATTTCCCGATTGGAAGCTCCAGTCGATAAAACATCTGTGATCATTTTTTTAATAAGGGCAACCTCTTCTACCGAAGCGTTTGGAAAGTGATCATCAGGAATGGATAAAATCTCTTCATAAGTATATAAAGGCTCAGTCTCAGAAGCTATTTGGATTTTTTCTTCAATTATTTGATAACTCTCCCCCATCTCACTGATAACTGCCGAAGGGGAATGATAACCAGAGTCAGCACATACAAAACTTATAGGTATTGTCATGATAACGCTTACAAAAATTAGTAAAAATAACTTTTTCATAAGTTAATCTCCTCATAATAATATTTAACACCATCAGTATATCATAAAACTAAAGCGCTTGCAAGAAATTGATCGTAAAAATGCCCCTATTGTGGGCATGAAACCTCCATCCCCAAACGACATCACTCTTTTCTTGGAAACTCAAGCCAACTGAATAATTTTGAACTAGCATGAAAAGAAACGTGGTAGAATGATTGAGAACTTTTGATTCGGTCAAATAGTGCTTAGAGCATACTATTTAAAAAACTAAAGGACTATGAAATAACTAGTCCTTCTTTATATGGATCGGTTTTGATGGTAGCATTGACTTGTACACCTCTCACACCACCCTACATGCCCATTGTACCAGATCTCGGTTCTCGCTAAAGCCTAACTTTACCACCCACTACAGTTGATAAAGAGCCAAAAAGCGAGACCGAACTCGGTTCTCGCTAGAGCTGAGATTTATATCATCTACTACAAGTGATAAATATGCCCTTTTACTTAATCTTTGATAGCTAGGTAACAATAAGGGCAACTAGGACTTCTTATCAAGGCGTCAGACTATTCATAGCGATAGCTATTGCTACTTCAATCGTTTGCTAAGGATCAATTTGACTTTATCTAGCATGTTCTGACGTTGCGCTAAACTGGATTGCTTGACCCGATTAAGGCTAATCCATTTGACATTCTGGTAACCAGCCTTTTTAAAAGTTCCTCTAATCAATGCTTTCTGGATGGCGTTCCCAAAAAGAAAGCGATAAAGAGTCTTTGGGGTATTCATGGTTGTAATGACAGTGATTGATTTCAGATTAGTACTTAGTCGCCTCATCTGAAGACCATTTGACTTGTAGGTATAAAAGCTACCTGGAAAGATGACTTTATCTATGAAGCCCTTCATCAAGGCAGGCATGAGCTCCCACCAGATTGGAAATACAAGTACTAGGTGCTGCGACTTAGCAATGAGATCACCGTAGTGTTTTGCTTGAGGGTCTACTTGCTCATGCTTAATAAAGCCTAGCAAGTCTTGACTAGTCATCACAGGATTAAAACCGTCCTTGTCCAAGTTAATCACCTGAACCTCTTGATTTGACTCCTTGGCTGCCCCAATAGCAGCTTGTAAAATAGCATGGCAAAAAGAGCCCTCATAGGGATGATTATAAACAATTGTTGTCATATAGACACTTCCTTCTCATTTTGATAAGACTAATTTACCAGAGGAAGGACTAGGTGTCATTAACATATGTTAAGTCAGGCGTTTTTTGATACGTGAAAAAGAAACGGGTGTTATCCCTAGATAAGAAGCTAAATACTGATCTGGGACACGATGCAAAACACTGGCATACCTTTCTTGTAGCTCTCGATAGCGCTCTTCTGGTGAGTACTGGATGCGTGATAGAAATAACTCACTATAGTTGGTCATTCTACCAAGCAATACCTGCAACACTAGCTCTTTTAATTGCTCATTCTTATCCATTGCTTGGATAAAATCGATCCGTTTAACATAGATTAGTTGACAATCTTCGATAGCCTCTACAAAATACTGACTAGGCGTGCGATCGATAAAAGAACGAATGACAGACACCTGGCTACCCTCAAAGAAAAACTGAACGGTAACCTCCTTGCCATCTGGAGTCAAATGTCCCATGCGAAGCGCTCCCTGATGAATAAAATAGAGTTCCTCAGTTACCACTCCCTGCTCCACCAAGGTCTCATGCTTTGCGACCTTTTTAGTAGATAAGGGAACAGCTAACGCTTTTAACATCTCTAGCAATGCCATCTAATCTCCTCCTTATAAAATAAGTTTATGGGGATGTTTCAATCCCAAGTACCCCAATGTTATCACTTGACTATTGCAAGGTTTTCCAAAATAATCGAGTCATGAAAAGGATGCATGCTTGTTTTGTCTCTTTTTGCTTAGCCTTCATCAAAACCCAAGCTTATGTTAATAATAAGCTAATCAATCGAAATAAGGTAGCGATAAAGCCAAGCAAGACAGATAAAATCAGTAGGAATCGAATCGTCAACTGCCTAGGTCTTTCTTTTTTAGACGGTAGAGCACGACGTTCCTTTGCTAAACGTTGTGTGATACTCTCTTTTAAAGGATTCGTCATCATTATCACCCCTTTAGTGGTCAAAAACCTTTTGATAATCAGCAACCGAGGCTAACTGCGCCGCTTCTGCTTGTTTATACATAATCTCATCTAAAGCTAAGCTATGATCAAGAAAGGCTTGAATAGCTTGGATCATTTTACCATAATCAGTACTTTGAAAAATAAAGGCTTCAGAAATAAATTCCTCCGTGTGCATGGTCTCTCTAAATCCTAAGATAAACATCCGATTAAGAAAAGCCTTTCTCAGCGAACCGAGGACTTCATTAAAATGGTTGATGTCCAAATAAATATCACACTGGTCAAATAATTGCTCCAGTTTAGCGGGAGAACTATTTGGGTAGAGATGGACATTGGCCTTGCTATCAAAAGCCATTAACTTAGGGGACATTTCTGTCAAAGCGGCAATGTGGAAATGAAGGTTAGGCAATTGCTCGGTTAGCTCCGATAAGTGCTCAATAGTATCTGAGTTGGTCATGATTAGCGCATGTGCTCGCTGATGATTTTGGCGTTTAAACTGATAGAGAAAGCCTAAAAAATGAAGCTTGGGATGGTCAGACTCAGGTAACAACGCCAACAGAGCCTCATAGGCTGATTTATCCTGAACATAGATAGAAACAGGGCGATTAGTCCCTTTGAGAATGGTGAGCAAATTTTCTGGGACACTATCTGTAATGGCTTCTTGCCAAAATAGAATATCCCGCCCTTTTTCTTGAAGATAATAAGAGACCAAAAATGGGGTTGATAAGCTATTAAAGACCAAGCCATCAAGCTGATAACCAGCCTCTTTTAAGTAGTATATGATAAACTCAACCTTTGTCTGAAAAAATAGGTATTGCCCTTTATGCTGTAGGTTAACCCGTCCTGTCAAGTGATTAATCACCAAACATTCCACACCTTTTTGATTAAAATAACTAGTTGACACAGGAATATTGGTATCTTTATAAGTTGTTTGGGCGAATCGTCTCCCAAAACGATTGTAATGTTCGGTCAGCACTAACTGCCCATTTAAATCATACCAGTCTACGGCTCTAACTAAGCGATAAGGATTATCTGGAATAAAATGAATCGTTCCCATTTTTTGATTCTGATTCCAAATACTGCCTTCTTGACCTGTCGATCGAATTTCCCAGAATTCTGGTACCTGAATTTGATTAAACTGAAGGGGCTTGCCAATTTCAGCAGTATCTTCCGTAAAAAATTTAACAGGGGAGTCAATGTGTTCAGGGAGAAAGCCATCATCTTCAATCACTATGGTTGGGGCTTGTTGACCTGCTGCTATCAATGACTCTTGTAAGTCTCTTGTTTTTTGTGAATAATCATCAAATAAATGAATCATCGTTCTTCCATCTCCTTTATCAGCTGTTTCCATTTTTGAATGACCTCGGAGGTGAGGAAAGCCTCTGCAATCTGGTAAGAGCAGTTTTGTTTTTTTGTCATACTGCCTTCCTTGAATAACTTAACAAGCGCAGCAGCAAACCGTTTAACCACGACTTCCTCACTATCAGATACCTCTAGTAGGTAGCCATTTTTGCCTTCTTCAATAAAGGTTTGATTACCATAAGGCACATCAAAGCCAATAAGGGGCAGGCCAGAAGCAATTGCTTCTAATAAGGTTAGCCCAAAGCCTTCACTTTTAGAAGCACTGAGATAGGCCTCATACTGCTGATAGACCCTTGCTAAATCTTGGTGACCACACAAGGTGATATAATCTCCCGCCTTAGCCTGATCGATTATTTGGCGCAAGCGTTGCTCTTCACCACCTGCTCCGTAGATGTCAAAGGTTAGTAAAGGAAGCTCTTTTTTGGCAAGGACAACGGCTTTAACCAAATAATCAACATGCTTTTCACTAGCCAGTCGCGATGCGGTAATAACCGAATAGGGTTTTCTGATGCTTTTAGGAAATTGTAGACGGTCAATGCTTCCTACTGGAATAGCTACAATATAGGGACGATGCGAGGTGTAGTGCCTAAATTGTTGTTCCAAGATTTCCTTTTGCTTTTCGGTAGCTGTAATAAAAAAGTCCACTTTATCAGCATTTGTAAACTGATAATCATAGTAGTTGTTCCACAAAATCGTATCTTCTGTTGTTAAAGGGGCATTAAAATGTTCAGCATGAATCACCACACCTAACTTGGCTGGCTTAACATTTTTAAAGACACTTTGCCCTACTCCCGTTGAACGATCTAAAATAAAGAGATCTCTTGCAGTCAACTTAAGGCTCTTCATCAAATGCTCAATTAAGGCCTCCTTGGAATAGAAAAAACCACTTGGAAATTTAAAGGTTGACTGACCATTATTGATAAACTCCTCGTAGGCAATCGTGCTGTCTCTATTATAAAAACGTCGTAGATAGAGCTGAATAGTGCCATCTTTAGGGTAATAATATTCTGAAAAGAGACGTCCTGTGGTAAAAAAATCTTTTCTCACTAATAACCCTTTTGACACATACTCAACACGATGCACAATCGTACGCTGACTTTGTCGACTTTTAAAATAAGCCGTAAAATAATCTCCCCGCGCATCAAAGCACTTCATCGCCTTATCCGTCTCTTCTTGTCGAACAATAGGATGATGATAAGAAGCGATAATATCATCAAGGGTAACGGTTGTAGGTTCTACCGAAAAATCCGTAAAATAACTGTACAGCCAAATAACATCTTGTCTATCAAGGCCGATATTGTCTGTCAAGTCACAGATATTCTCATAGGAGATAAAATCTGTGAAAATAAATTTATGATCAACATGCAATTGATTGAATAGTTTAGCACGGTAAGCCTGTGCATACTCAACTCCTGAGCTAGCCCAGCCAATGCCCAAATTCAGATTGTAAATAGTCAAACGTCGATCCCTCCTTCTTCTTTTAAGTAATGACTAGATGAATGCCACAACCAGATCTCCTTTGTCATCAAAAGAGAGGTCGTTTAGCATGGCATAATGAAGTATCTTTTTGGCGATATCTTTTTGCATTTTCAGATAAGATGAGAAAGCTTCCTGATGATAGGCGAATATAGGATTACGCTGGTTAATCGCTTGTCCTGAAACCAGGCGTCTTAATTGTTGCAAATAATCGACTTCTTCAATCCATGACTCATCTATAGCTTTTAAAATGACCGTTCTGCAAAATTCGGCATAGTACTGGTGGAGAAATTGTTTTTTCTCTGCTAATCTCAAAACGACAAGTTGATGCATCTTAGCAGACATCTCTTTATTGTCGCTAAAGCCTTTCACATCATAGGCAATATGGTCATAAATAAAGCGGTTGGCTTCATTTAGGGTGATGTCTTTTGTGTCATGGAAAAAACTGGTTATCGCAAAAGCACATGCCTTTGTCATGATGTCTATCGCCTCAAACTCCCCTTGTAGTAAGGAGTTGCGCATGTCATAGATAAATTGCCGTTGCACTTGGACACTTCTGCCATATTCTACGGTCATTAAGCGCGTGTTTTTATCGACAAATTCACTCGTTTCTTGTGCTTCTGTGACCCATCTGCGATACTTGGCTCCTTTAAGTTCCTTGGGCAGTTGCTCATCTACTTTAGGAAGCTTCTTTTTAAGAGTTTTCCTGATCTTATCTCCAACAAACTTGGTGAGCAATTCATCCTCTAAGGAGACGTAAAATTGGCTAGTGCCTGGCTCTCCTTGTCGACCTGCTCTTCCTCGAATTTGTAAGTCCATTCGCTTACTAGGCATATGCTCTGTTGCAATCACATACAAGCCACCAAGCGCTTTTGCTTCAGCAGTTAAGCGAATATCTGTTCCTCTACCAGCCATATTGGTCGCTACGATGACAGATCCTTTTTTTCCTGCTTCGGAAATCATTTGTGCTTCTTTAGCCGATGTGCCAGCATTTAAAAGGTTATGCGGGACTTCCTCTAACAACAATAACTCCGAATACAATTCGGACATGGTAACACTGGCTGTGACTAATAGAATGGGGCGGCCTGTCTGTGCAATAGCCTTGACCTGCTCAATGATGGCACTGATCTTTTCTGGCAATGTGGTGAAGATGCGATCAGGTAGATCCACCCTAATCACTGGTAGATTAGTTGGGATTTGAATCACCATCATGCCATAGATATCAATAAACTCATTTTCTGCTGATTCTGCCGTTCCAGTCATGCCTGATAATTTCGAAAACAGTTGAAAGAGGTTTTGATAGGTAATCGAAGCCATTGCACGCTGTTCCTGGCTCAGGGATACCTGCTCTTTTGCTTCAATAGCTTGGTGAATCCCTCCTTGAAGACGTGTTCCTTCAAGAAGCCTCCCATTCGTCGAGTCTAGCAGGTAGATCTTATCATCTTTGACAAGATAGTCTTTTCCGTTTTGATAAGTGATATGCGCCTTTAAGGCTAGGATAATCTGACGTGTCAAATCAAAATGCTCTTGTGTAAAGAGATTCTCCACATCAAAAAATCGCTCTGCTTCTTTGATTCCTTTGGTAGTTAGCCAGACCTTGTTTTCTTCCTCATCATAATGATAGTCTTGCTCTGCTGTTAGACTGTCCACAAACTGGCTTGCAACCATAATATTATTTGATTGCACCCTAGGAGATCCTGAGATGACAAGAGGGGTTTGGGCAAGGTCTAAGAGCACCTCATCAGCCTCATCCACGATAGCATAGTGAAAAGTTCTCATGAATTTTTGCTGTTTTTGAACAGAAAGATTATCAATAAGGTAATCAAAACCAAGGATAGCACTGGTAGTGTAGATGATATCTGAGTGATAGATGGCTTTTTTTTCAGCCTGTTTGGCGGTGGGATCCGTTATACCGACTGTAAGCCCTAAAAATTCAAATACTGGGCGCATCTCTCTGCCATCACGATTGGCTAAATATTCATTCGTTGTGACCAGAAAAGCACCTTTTCCTGATAAGGCATTCAGATACAAGGGCATCGTAGCGGTCAGGGTCTTGCCTTCACCTGTTTTCATTTCAGCTAGGTTTCCCTGATGAAGGGCAATAGCCCCCAATACTTGAACATCATAAGGAAAAATCCCTAATACACGGTAATCTACCTCACGAACAACAGCGAAAGCTTCTGGCAATAGGCTATCTAGCGAAGCCCCTTTAGATAACTGCTGGCGGAATTCCTGAGTTTTCATGGCTAAGTCTTCATCAGAGAGCGTTCGCATCGTCTCAGCATAGCGATTTACTTTTCTCAAGAGTTTTTTCATTTTTTTGAGACGTAAGGCTTGTATTACGCCAAAATCATAATGTGTCATAACTACTTTCTATTTTTTTGCTAAGCTAAATAATGGGCATTGTGCTAATACCCTACGGGGGTAATAGAGATCGCTGATCAGTTGGTCGGCATCTGGTGCTTTTGTGGCGTAGATGGTGACAGTGCTTTTTCTTTGTTGCTCCCATAAGTTTTCTAAAGTAGCACTTGATAGTTGCGTGCGCTCTTTGAACTCTCCAAAAAATAAATCTCTTGGAAGTTCTGATGAGATGTAGACCTGTTTAGCAGACAGCAAGTTAGCATAGTGTAAGGCTGCAAAATTTCCATGATTACCATAGCCCACCAAACTCAACCGCTGAGAAGGGGAGGGTTGGAAGCTTGTGCATAGGAGTTCTGAAAATGCTTGGTCAGTGTAGACACTTTGAAAGGCTTCGCTATCGTCAACAACCACAAGATTGTGAGCGTCTTGTCCTAAAAGGTGTTCAATCTTATCCGCATCCTCAAAAGGATTTTCTGCAAATATCAAGGTAAGGTCAGCTTGATGCTCTCCTGCAGAGGGCTCAAAAGCAGACTTGGGCTCTGTTTCACTGGCTATTTCCTGTAGCAAGAGAGCTTGAAAAGTCAAGGACTGATTGCCTAGGCTAATCAAGGCAATATCATAGCGATAAGCCTCTTTGGGATAAGTAAATGTCCCTGCACTGTCTTTGATATAGACCTGATCAATGGATTTTCCAAAATAATCAAAAAAGGATACCTTGATAGCCACGCTCCTAGCAGGAGTCATCTGACCAAATAAGGTCAGATGGTAAGTGTGTCCCTTGCTAAGTAGAGGTAGGGTTGGGGTGGTTCTGACTGCTTGAAAATTAACAATAGACTGCCAACATTTGATGGTCTCTCCTGGAGGAAGTAAGGGATTTTCAAAGCTAACCCGATAGGGCGAAAAAGCGATCTTACTACCGTATACAAAGGTATCTAAAGCACCATCTGTCCAATAAATATAATTCTTTAAAGTCACTTGTGATCACTCCTATGAAAATCATTTGTTAACAAATCGTCATACTGCCTTGTAAACCATTTTCCGATAGCTGGAGAATTATCATTATGGCGACCTGACCAGCCTTTTCCAATGATGCGTGCATAAAATGATGTCCCTTTCTCCAATAACTTGGTGAAAGCCTTGCTATCATAGTCATCATCTTTCATATAAGCGACTGCTAACAGGGTCTGTGATTGGCCTGCTGTCTCTAATTTGTCCCAAAAGATGCGATTGGCTTGCTCAAGAGCTTGCTCATTGAGCTCGCCAAAAAGTAACTGCATCAGATCAAGTGAAGTCGCAAATTCACCAGGTCGCCCCCACTTAGTTCCCTTGGCAATGGTTCCTAAATCGGTCAAGGGCTTTCCGATAACAACAGCATAGGGCTGTAAATCCAAACTATAATATAAAGCACCAAAAGTCCCCATTGACAAGCCTGACAGTATTAACTGATCATGACTAAAGCCTAATAAGCGAAGCTTACTAGTAATAGCCGCTTTAATTTTGTCTTCAATTTCCTGACTTCCGAGATAAAAGCCACCACCCTCCAAGGCAGGATCAGCAATCAATAAAAAGGGGGCACCTTTTTTCTTCATCATAAAGTAGCCTTCAAAGCCTTCCGCAGGTCTATACCCTGAAAAATAAACATTCAACGGTGGTTGCCAGTCACCAGGATCAAAATAAGTCATGATTTCTCTGCCATTGTGATCGCATAGGCGCTCCCCGCCGAGCAGGAAAGTACCAAAATCGCCTCGTGATAGGCGGTAGTGCAAGGGGCCAATCGAAAGATGCCCCCTACCCTTTGCTAAAATAGTCACGGTTAGATAGCCTGATTGATGCAAATCCAAATCTATCGGGCTAGACAACTCTTCGGGGGAAATTATCCAATGGTTTATAAAGTGATCGACCCCTCCATTTGGCAAATGCCGAATGGATAGCTGGACAGATAGACCAGCTGAAGCACGCTTTTCCAACCATATCGAGAGTAATTTTTGATAATCATGACTGATATTGTAGCGAAAATGCGCAATTGGGGTAAAGTCTGAGAGATTGAGGTCATCAAAATGCAACCAGCGATTACCATCATAGTGGGACCGATATAAAAAAGGTTTTGCGATCTTCATATCTCTAATATTGAGTTTTGCACCATACTGTCCCTCAAAGGCTACCTTTGATAATAGGTGAAGCACTTCTTCTGGACTGCCTGTTATTGCCTGGGCAAGCTTGCGCTTTAGAAAAAGCTGTGTTGCCCCATTTTTCGTAGCCAGATCACCAAGATAGAAAACCGCATGCACCTCACTACACTGCTCAAGTAATAGCACGTCTTGTGGATAGGTGTCATCTGTCAATAACAAGGCCTCAAAGGAGTCCTTGTTATCCGATGATTGTTGCTGGTAGGCAAAATCTTTGATTTGACTGGGGTGAAGATGAACTAAGCTTATTTTTTCTGCTGTCACTTGCTTTGACCAGTCTTCTTGCCCACATTGGACGATACAAATGGTCTGTTTAGACATGACTCCCCTTTCTCATTCCTGTCTCAATCTTATTAACTAATTCGTCACTGGTAAAACTGCTAATCTTCTTGACTGAGTAGATTAGCGAGTGGTTCCAGTTTGTTAAGGTATCTAAATAATAGTGATAACCAGCTAGTAATTCCTCATCTGAAGTGATGATCAGACCATTTTCTTGATGTGTCACATACTCCGTCTCAACAGTATTGATTTGTGGGATTCCTGCGCTGATTGCTGCAACCTGGGTATAGTTGTCAGGGGCATCAGATAAGTCAACAACTAATCTAGCCGTTTCTAGCTGAGCGAGAATCGCGATTTCAGTGGTTAGAAAATGGAGTTGGACACGGCTTTTTTCTTGTTCTTGGCTATCATCAACATCATTTTCAGCCGCTAAGGTTTCCTGTGCTGCCAGATAGAGATAAGGTGTCGCTGCTTCTTCGAGCAAGCGCGTGATGATATCCGTCATCTGGGCCTGCTCATCCAGAGCCGCTTTATACGAGATCACTTTTAAGATAAGGCTGTCATTTTCTGCCATCATCTCAAAGGTTAGCGCTAGCGTATTGGTCAGCTGTTCTAGGGTTAAGCCATCACTATAAAGGTAAATCTCTTGGTTTTTCATCTCACGGCTCTTTCCCAAGGATAGACGGCTATCATATAAAGGGACTTGTTGGAGATTGGTCTGGCTTAACTGACTGAGTTGCCGTTGGCTACTAATGCTATCTGTAAGAGCTAGCTTGACTCCTGACAATAGTTCTAGGATCTGCTCTTTATCAGTCATGGGAAAGCGTTTTTTGAAAAATGACCAGATCAAGTCTTTTTTATCAAAAGCAGTTACAAGCAAGGAACTGTGGGCTGGTGAGGCTGCTGACAAGATAAAGTCTGGCATCTCAAATGCTGCTGTCTTGGTATAAGCGATCAATACCTCAGCGATAAGATCTTCAATCCGTTCATAGAAGGCTTTGTGAAAGCGATGAGCACAAGCTGGATTGACCGTAATCTGACCACTTACTAGGTCTTGGCGAATTTGCCATTTGCCATCAAGATTAAGGTAATCTCTGCTATGTGGCTGTTCATGCCGATAGTGAGTGATACTAGATAAAAACCCTCGATCATCAAAAGTGAGTCGCTTAACCAGCTCTCCTTGTTCAAATTGTTCCACAAATAAAAGCTGCCCTTCTATACCAAACTCGATTGTTGCGATTTTTTGGTTGGCATGAAAAGCTACCATGACAAAAGGGGTATGAACAAACTCAGTCCCCTCAGGCCAAGAGAGGTCATCTATTGATAAGACCCTCACAGACGGCTCTTTGATGTCTTGAATAACATCAAAGGCAGACCAGCTAGGGACTTCATCAACATCATAGCGATGTAAAAAGTATCTTAATGTCGGATAGTAGTTCAAAACCAAGACCTGAAGCGCATCGCGGTGCTTTTTAAATAATTTCATCTGACTCAGCGTATCATCAAAGCTGACACTTTGGGGGCGATACCATTTTGAGGTGGGGTCGTCCCACCAATTAGACTGGGGATACCAGGCTGGGATAAAGTAATACATGTCCTTCCTCTTCTCTCTTTTTGCATTAGCTGTCCTCAGGATAGTCGACTATCTGATGATAGCCTCGGACTAGCTGGATAATGCTTACTTCCTGAATAACCGTCATCATCATGCTCGCAATCATCATGATAATCGTCGGTAGTGTTGCAAGGTCTGCCATTTCCGTATCAAGCTGTGCTAGTAGTATGGGCAGACCAGCTAGCAGAGCGATTGAAATACCTGAAATCATTCCAAGCCTCCAGAGTAGGGTGGTTAAATACTGTTTAGTATCATTACCTGGGGCAATACCAATGATATAGTCGCCTTGACTGCGCATGGTTTCAACAGTATTGACCACATCACCATTGAACATGGTAAAGATGAGGTTAAGACTGAGCAAAATAGCCATATAAACCAGTGCTCCCTTCCAATGGTTAATGGTAAAATACGTCAGGGCATTGGAAAAATCAATTGACTTCCCACTTAAAATGTTAAGCAGGGTAAAGAGGTATTTGGGAAAAGCTAGGAGCGTAAAAGCGTACATAAAGGGCATCCCGCTCGAAAAATTGAGTTTAAACGGCAGGTAGCTATCATTGGCAAAGTCGTTATTAAGGCCAAGGCGTCTGATTTTAACGCGATACTCTGCTCTTTCTAAGATAACCATCCCAAAGACACTCAGGAAAGACCAAGCAACTAGGAGTCCTAAAAAGACAAGGTTATGACGCTCAGTTAGCAAAGAAAGATCAAAGCCTAAATCTTCTTTGGAGAGTAGGATATTGGTTAAAAAGACTAAGGTAACACCACCAATGCCATATTGGGCATTAAGATTAGCCAAAAGTGCCACCACATAGCTAGCAGCGATGAGGATGATACTTAAAGGGAGCGATACGCTCAAAAATTCTCCAAGCGAGGTGGACTGCAAGGTCATGGCTAGAGATTGAATCAAAGCAATGAGTAACATCGTCAGTTGCATCTTTGTTTGTCGTTTTTTAGTATAGGGTTTACGATCACCAAGTGTCAAGACCCGCCATAATAGTTGTGAAGCCATCCATGGAGACAAGCCTAAAGCAAAGAGGACAAGCGATGTATCTGCCCCTTCTTCCAAATGACCCCCAAAAAATCCAAGACCAGCTACCGGTATCTGATAACCTAAAATAATCGTCGCTATAATCACTATGCTAAAGAAGCATTTCTTGGTAAGAAGATTTAATCGTAACATTTTCCATCCTAATATGATTTATCTGATTGCTCTGCCATAACTTATTGCCCAAGTAATAGCTATTTAAACAATTTATTATATCAATTTTAGAGTGATAAGGCAATGAACAACAGCGTGAAAGAAAAAGAACAACACTTCTGTTATTCTTTCTCTTTGTTTAACCGTAAGGCTTTGAGGAGAGTTGTGTTGCTTATCACTCCTACCTTACCCATCTCGCTAATCTAATGCTTTCCTAAGAAGGCAAGGCTATTTATTAGATTGTTTCTTGCGTTTCTTAGTACCTGCTAAGGCTAGTCCGACAAGGCCTACTCCTAAGCCACTTAAGGCACTGGTATTAGCTTCACCAGTAGATGGAAGAGCCGATTCAGACCTTGTCGCTGAAGTTGACTCGCTGCTACTTGCCAAGGTTGATTCAGAAGTGCTTAATGACGCAGACGCACTTGCTGAAACTGAGAGCGACTCAGAGGCACTGATTGAAGCCAAAGATGATGCTAAGTCAGAGGTAGAGACTGATATACTTGCGCTACTTGCTGAAGTTGATTCAGAGATACTTACAGATTCTGAAGCACTTGTGCTTGCTGATACACTTGATTCGCTAGCTGAAGTTGATGCATTAGCTGATGCTGAGAGTGAAGCTGAGACACTTGTGCTAGCTGAAAGCGACTCACTCAAACTTACTGAAGTGCTTGTACTTACACTGGCTGAATCAGAGGCACTTATCGAGCTTGAGAGGGAATCACTCAATGATTCTGATATAAGCACGGATTCAGGAACTGGTTTTGCCGATCTATCCCAATTAGATGTTGATTCTGAAAGACTTAGTGAAGTTGATTCGCTAGTACTTATTGAAAGTGAGGCACTGACTGAGATAGAATCGCTTATTGAGATTGACTCGCTCACACTGGTCGAGTCGGAGTCAGAGGCTGAAGTCGAAACTGATTCTGATGTACTTACAGATTCTGAATCGCTAGCACTTGTACTGTCTGACTCTGAGGTCGAGGTACTCTCACTGACTGACTCTGAACTTGAGACTGACTCTGACTCGCTGGCACTTGCCGAATCTGAAGCCGAAGCGGAATCACTTAACGAATCTGAACTTGAGACTGATTCTGATGTGCTTGCCGAAGTTGAGGCACTTAACGAGTCAGAAGTACTAATACTTTCTGAAGTCGAAGTTGAATCACTTGCAGAATCTGAAATCGAAGTCGATTCCGAAACTGAGGCACTCACACTGGTTGAGACAGACGTGCTTGTACTTGCCGAGTCAGAAACTGAGTCTGATTCTGAAGCAGAAGTTGAATCACTTGCGGACGCAGAACTTGAAGCTGACTCTGAAGAACTTACCGAGTCAGAGACGCTCGTGCTTGCTGAAGCCGAATCAGATACACTTGTCGAAGCGGACTCTGAGCTACTTACTGAAGTTGAAGCACTTTCGGAGGCAGAACTTGAAGCGGACTCAGAACTACTTACCGAGTCAGAGGCACTCGTACTTGCTGAAGTCGAACTTGAGACTGACTCGCTGGCACTTGCAGAAGTTGAATCACTTAACGAGTCAGAGACGCTCGTACTTGCTGAAGTGGAACTTGAGACTGACTCGCTGGCACTTGCAGAAGTTGAATCACTTAACGAGTCAGAGACGCTCGTACTTGCTGAAGTGGAAGCACTTGTTGACTCACTTGCTGATTCCGAACTTGAGACTGACTCAGACTCACTGGCTGAAGCTGAATCTGAAGCCGAAGTCGATTCCGAAACTGAGTCACTCACACTGGTTGAGTCAGAGGTACTTGTACTTTCTGAGGTAGATTCGCTAACGCTTGTTGAAGTCGAACTTAACTCTGAAGCACTCGTACTTGTGCTGTCTGATTCTGAGGTCGAAGCACTCTCACTGACCGACTCTGAACTACTTACTGAAGCGGAAGCTGAATCAGACGTACTTGTGCTTTCTGAGTCAGATGAACTTTCTGAAGTGGAAGCACTTGTTGACTCACTTACAGATTCTGACGTGCTAGTCGAATCAGAGGCACTTACTGAAGCTGAATTTGAAACTGATTCTGAACCACTTACCGAGTCAGAGGTACTCATACTTTCTGATGATGAACTTGACTCTGAAGCACTTACACTTGCAGAGTCGGACGTACTTGTGCTTTCTGAGCTAGATTCGCTAATGCTTGTTGAAGTAGACTCTGAAACTGAGGTGCTGGTCGAAGCGGAGACGGACTCACTAGCCGAGCTGGAAGCCGAGAGTGAGGTGGACAAGCTGGCTGAGCTTGAGGCTTCTGTAGCACTAGTTGAGGCTAGTGCTGACGTGCTCGCTGAGGCGCTGGTTGACTCGGAGATAGACTCACTGGCTGAGCTTGAAGCTTGTGCTAGGCTAGTTGAGACTGAGGTTGACTCACTAGTTGACTCAGAGCTACTTGTGCTGGCTGAGACGCTGGCTGACGTTGAAGCTGAGTTCATCTCTGATGCGGAGGCTACTGTTGAGCTTGAGGCGCTGGTGCTAGCAGAAGTGCTACTTGACGCTGAACTACTGCTTGAGGTCGAAGCACTGGTTGAGGCTGACAGGCTGGCCGAGCTACTGGTTGACGTTGAGACGCTAGCTGAGGTCGAAGCACTGGTGCTAGTTGACTTGCTAGTGCTAGTCGATACGGACGCTGAGGTCGATTGAGACGTTGAGCTTGTATTGCTAATCGTAGCTGTTATAGAAGATGTGATATAATCAAGCGCAGTAACGCCATTATCCTTACTGTCAGTATAGTTTTCATTGTAGCTATGACTATAGTTAATAGTCATCCCAATATTTCTAGTACTTTGTGCCACTTCTAGGTAATTCAAAGAAGTTGAGGTCGCCCCAGAGTTTAGCTTCACATTGATTTGAAGAGAGATATTAGAGTTTGAGGCGTTAGTTGTATAGTATAAGGTGCTAGTTTTTTGAGTAGCCGTAACGCCTCCGATAACCACACTTGAGACCGTACCGTTAGTTACTGATCCTGATGGGAGATTTACCAAAAGATATGAACCAGCACTACTTCCATAGCCTGTATAAATAGTAAAGGTGTAGGTCACGGTGTTAGTTGCACTATTATAAGAAACTGTATAAGTATCCTTCAATGCACCATAACTTGCAATACTTGCTTTACCGCTGCTGGCTGAGCTAAGGGTTGCACCTGAGGTGCTTGAGGTCGTTGCTAACTGTGAGGTTGAGGTGCTGGTTGAGGTCGAAGCACTGACAGACTCTGAACTTTGCAAAGCTGCTGACGCTGTCGCTGAGTCTGAAGCAGCAACCGATTGCGAAGCAA
>NZ_NETH01000040.1 GCF_003337175.1 Streptococcus gallolyticus | reverse complement strand
CGAAAAACGTGGCAAACAAGCTTTTCGGAGGGATATCCGCGAGCGTGCGGAAATTTATCCGGAATTTGAAAGAGAGTTTGGACATCTTGAGGGAGATACGATTGTTGGTAAACATCACAAAAGTGCTGTTATCACCTTGGTAGAGAAGCAATCTAAAGCGATTATCACCCTTCAAACCAATGGTCGAAAAGCTAGTGATATTGAACAATCACTAGATAGATGGCTGTCACAATTCCCAAAACATCTCTTTAAATCAATTACCTTTGATTGTGGGAAAGAATTCTCTAATTGGAAGACAATATCCAACCAACACGACATTGATATTTTCTTTGCGGATCCAGGTTGTCCTGGTCAACGTGGGTTAAATGAACATTCAAATGGTTTATTAAGACATCATGGACTTCCAAAGCAAATGGATTTCAATGGTCTTTCTCAGAAATATTTATCAGCTATAGCTGATAAACGAAATAGAATTCCTAGGAAATCGTTACATTATCAAACACCATATCAAGTTTTTCTGAGTTACCTAAAATGTCTAGCTTAATTTGACAATTGGGGAATTTAGAATTGTCTGCTAGAGAAAAACAATATTTTACTTATCTTAATGGAGAGTTATAAGTTTGGCTAATAATATGAATAATTTTAAAAATTTTATTATCAGTGATGTCTGTTCACAATTTAGTGCAGGCATGCTTTTAGCTGCTATGAATTGGCATGCTATACAAAGTTACGGTTCTAATGGATTAATTGCTAGATTAACTAACATAAATTTATTTTCTGGTTTTTTAGTGACACTTTGTATGGTCAAACTGGTATCTAAGTATTCAGCAAAGACTGTTATTATATCCTCTCATCTAATTAGAATATTTTTTGTAGCATTGTCATTATTGATTTATTGTTCGTTTGGGAAAACTTATAGTTCATTTTATTTTCTGGCGTTAAGTAATGGTTTAGCTTGGAATATTTATTTTCCAGCATCAAAGAATTTGATTTCTTTACTATCTCGAAACTTAGATACTGTATACACGAATGGAATTGCTGAATTATCAATGCAAGTTGGCTTATTCTCTGCTGGTTTGGTATCAGGAATATTATATAAATACATAGGCTTTTCAATGATTTTACTTATTGGTATTATCTTATTTGTGATATCTTTACTTAGCATCTTAAAAATCAATATTTTAAGAGAGGACATAGTGGAGGAGAAAGTAGAGGATAAAAAAAATTTAAGCTATTCATGGTCATTGTTTTTAATTGGTATTGTTTTATATTTGCCATTTGTTGGCTCGAATCTTTTAAATACTATTTTACCAGGCTATGTTTTAGAAAATTTAGGTGGTTCTTCAGTGTCATATGGTGTAATTGATATGTTTTATGGAATAGGGGCGTTAATTGCAGGATATACGATAATTAAACTCTCTAAATATTTGAAGTTTAATTTACTAATAATAGTTTTATTCTTTAGCTCGTCGTTGCTTACTTATCTTTTGATTTTTAACAATTCCATTTTAAATTCATGTTTAATTGTGTTATTTTTGGGTTTTGCTGGACCATCGATTCGAACTTTGATATACAGTGAAGTGATGAAGAAATTATCTAGTTATTATTTAGGTGAACTGATGTTTATTTGGAATATTTTTAATTTAGCTCTTCAGATTTTATCAACTTATCTTTTGGGAAATATTATAAATAGATCAGGAGCAAATATTGGCTTTAGCATTTATGGCCTAATCTTACTTTTTGGTGGATTTATTTATCTTACTATTATGTCAAAATTTGAGAAGGATTAAAAGGAGCATTTTAGTATTCCATTTTTCATGAACCATGAGTTTTTCTCATGGTTTTTTGTTATAATATCTTTATGATTGCAATCGAAGAAATTGATAAATTACGAAAAGAAAATCTTAGTTTGATTACGGTGGTGACAGGTGAGGATTTGGGGCAATTTTCTCAGCTGAAAGAGCGTCTGATGGCACGTGTTGGTTATGATAAGGATGACTTGACTTATTCTTATTTTGATATGGCTGAGGTTGATTATCAAGAGGCGGAAATGGATCTTGAAAGTCTGCCATTTTTTGCCAACCAAAAGGTGGTCATTTTTGATAATTTGCTTGACATCACGACAGCTAAGAAGTCGTATTTGGATGATAAGGCACTTAAACGTTTTGAGGCTTATTTAGAAAATCCTTTAGATACGACGCGCTTGATTGTTTTTGCGCCAGGAAAATTAGATGGCAAACGTCGCTTGGTGAAAATTCTTAAACGTGATGCACAGATTTTTGAAGCAAGTGAATTAAAAGAAGCAGAGCTAAAAACGTATTTCCAAAAATTGGCTCACAAAGAAAATCTGACCTTTGATTCAGGTGTTTTTGAGGCTTTGCTTTTGAAATCCAATGATGATTTCAGTGAGATTTTGAAAAACATTACTTTTTTGAAATCTTATAAAAAAGATGGTCATATCACGGCAGATGATATTAATCAAGCCATTCCCAAAACGCTTCAGGATAATATTTTCGACTTGACGCAGTTTGTTTTGAATGGCAAAATCGATGAGGCACGCGAGCTGATTCGTGATTTGCGTTTGCAAGGTGAGGATGAAATCAAATTGATTGCGATTATGTTAGGGCAATTTCGCATGTTCTTGCAAGTCAGCATTTTAGCCAGTCAAGGTAAAAATGAGCAACAAATGGTAACGGCGCTGCCAGATTATCTTGGACGTCGTGTCAATCCTTATCAAGTTAAGTTTGCTTTGCGTGACTCTCGTACGCTTTCAATGCTGTTCTTGAAAAAAGCTCTGACGGTATTGATTGAAACAGATTATGCCATTAAGACTGGGACATATGACAAGGCTTATTTATTTGATATTGCTATCTTAAAAATCGCTCATGAACATCACTAATCATGCCTTGAAAAAAGCGGTCAAATAATTTGTCAGCTCTGCTATTTTTCTATAAAATAAAGGTATAAAAATGAAAGAGGTAATCAGCATGGCTATTAATTTACCAAAACTACCTTATGCATATGACGCTCTTGAGCCTTATATTGATACAGAAACAATGACAATTCACCATGATAAACATCACGCTACTTATGTGGCAAATGTAAATGCAGCGCTTGAAAAACATCCAGAAATTGGAGAGAATTTGGAAGCTTTGTTGGCAGATGTTGACAGTATTCCAGCAGATATCCGTCAAGCGGTGATTAATAACGGTGGTGGGCATTTGAATCACGCTCTTTTCTGGGAATTGTTATCGCCTGAAAAACAAGAACCAACAGCGCAAGTGTTGACTGCGATTGAGGAAGATTTTGGCTCATTTGACGCATTCAAAGCTGCTTTCACGCAAGCTGCGACAACTCGCTTTGGGTCAGGTTGGGCTTGGCTTGTGGTGAATGAACAGGGCAAACTTGAAGTGCTCTCGACAGCTAATCAAGACACACCAATTTCACAAGGCAAAACACCAATCTTAGCCCTTGACGTTTGGGAGCACGCTTACTATCTCAAGTATCGCAACGTTCGCCCAGATTACATCAAAGCTTTCTTTGATGTTATTAATTGGGAAAAAGTTTCTGAGCTTTATTCGGCAGCGCTCGCTAAGTAACGTTTTTGGATAAGACGAGTTTCTAAGCTATAGATGATTTATTAGGCAGGATACTGACCCGAGAATATAGGCAGTATCCTGTTTTTTGAAGCTAAAATGTGATACAATACAAGGTATAAGGAGGCATTTGGCATGTCAGGACATAATAAATGGAGTAAAATTAAAAATAAAAAGGGTGAAGCAGATGCTAAACGTGGCGCCATTTTTAATAAATTATCACGTGAAATTTATGTAGCTGCTAAGGCAGGTGGTGCTGACTGGGCAGATGGAAGACTAGATGGATATATATTCGCTTAAAATATGAAAGATTTATTTATTGGTCTCGGGAAGATTAGTTTTGGTAATTACTTATTATTATCGTTGATTAGCTTAGCACCCCTAATACATATTTTTATAATAAAAACAGAACTGAATCCTCTACGTATCTTTTTAACCTTTATAGGTATCTTATTTGCTATCACACTATTTTTTTCTCGAGTTTACGCAAGAGGTAAAGAATAATTATACTTTCATCAAGAAAATAATTATAGTTGCAAATATGAAACCGTTTGCACTAATCTGCTTTATAGTTTTAATATAGTAGAATAAAAGTATAAAAATACTATAAGAGGCTATCTTTTGGTCCTTATAGTATTTTTTATATTGTATATTGCTTCTAGGTTCTTTAGAGTAGTTGATATAGCCCATGGAATTAATCCTTCATGGCAATTAAGATAGTGTCATCTACCAAGAAAGCATATTGGTAAATCTCGCAGTCTTCATTGTTTGGGATATAGACTTGAGAGAATTGATTATTTTCGATTGCCTCTTCAAAATTTTCCATATCGAAAATTTCAACACGAGCTTCTGGATTAAGGTCATAAGTACCGAGTTCTAAAATATCTTTTAAACGCATATTAACCTCCTACAACGGGCATAAAGTGTCCAACAACTAATCCAACAATTCTAGGTTTATCCTCATAAGGGATAAACTTCTCTGGAAAGTCCTTATTCAGGGAAACCATTCTAAATCCATCCTTATCACGGTAGAGCTTTTTGATATAGACAGAGTCATTCCAAGATAGTGCATAGACAGCTCCATCATAGTCGAATCCGTTTGAACGAATTAGTACAACTTCACCACTCTTATAGATAGGCTTCATAGAGTCTCCCTCAATCCAAGCAGCAATGTCGTAACCGTATTGCTCCTCATCTGAGTATACTGTTTCAGTTTCGTACTCATCAAAGAATCCCTCTCCAAGACCAGCAGAAAGAGCAACATCAGATAAGGCTGAGTCCGTTACAGATACTTTTTCTTGGTTTCTGTGCCATCCTCCGTTGCGGTTGCGCTCTATGTCACCTGTACCAGCATATTTATTGACTAATCTTGAGCATCTACGCTATCAAGTAAGTAATTTCTACCATTGATATAATCGTGATGTCCTAAAATATGCTTGTTTTGTTGACCGTTTACTGTAAGATTGTATTCTCCTGAACGAATACGCTCTTGAAGCTTCAAATCTTTGTATCCTACAGTATTATTATACTTCATTTCCAAGAAATCTGCCATTGTTTCCGGCGTTTTGCGCCGAATCAGTTGTCTTCATGCTTTGAGAGTCAATAAATAGCAACAGTCAAAGAAGCCTTACCTTCTATTTTAACCGCTATTGTTAATGAGTTCAGCTAAAATCTCCTCCCGAGTCGGCTGTCCTTAGCTCGATGACACCCTTTGGGATAAGGCAGAAAACGGTGCCTTGATAAAGAATGGCAACGTTAGCCCATGATTTATCCGTCAATTGGTGTCAGTCGTTTTTGTTGATACCATTTAACATGGTTGGTGACTATGGATTCTATAAATAGGTGCGATCTCTTATCTCACTTGCATGATTGATGTCATTGTATTTTTGTCGCATTTTTAGACAATTTAGGGGGTCATTTTCATCACCGTATTTATCAATGTTTTGATAGTACCAAGCTTTGTAGGTTGCTGTTTCTAATTGGTGTTGAAGTTGCTTTATTTTTTTCTCAATTTCAATTTGTCTATTTTTGAAAAGCATTGCTCTTTCTAAATAAGATTCTTTCCCCTTTTTAAAGAGCGGAATATACGTTTTTATTTCATTGATGGTGAGTCCTGAATCTTTTAAACACGTAATCACTTCAAGCCATTCAAGATTCTCAGCGCTATAGCGTCGTTGCCCGCTTTCTGAGCGTTCGACATTAAAAAGAAGCCCTTCGGTTTCATAATAGCGGAGCGTGTGGGCTTTAATACCAGTTTTATCAGCGACTTCTTGTATTGATAATGTTTCCATAAAAAATTCTCCAAATTCTTTCTTGACTTAAAGTATACTTGAAGTGGTATGATTTGTCTATCAAAAAGAATTGAGGTAATATGATGAAACCACTTATTGCGATTACAGGAGCAAGCTCAGGATTTGGGAAAGCTATGGCGGTTGCTTTTAATCAAGCTGGCTATCCACTGGTTTTGCTGGCACGAAGAGTTGAGAAATGTGAAGAATTAGGCTTGGATAATACGCTTTGTGAAAAAGTAGACGTGCGTGACAAGTCAGCTTTTGAAGCTGCAATCAGAAAGGCTGAAGCAATTTATGGAAAAGTAGATTTACTAATCAATAATGCTGGTTTAATGCAGCTTGGAGACATTGCTGTTCAACATCCAAAAGAATGGCAGGATATGTTAGATATTAATGTTCTTGGAGTCTTAAATGGCATGCAAATCGTAATGGCTGATATGAAGGAACGAAGAAGTGGAACGATTATTAATGTTTCATCACTAGCAGGAATTAAAGGATTTCCTAACCATGCAGCCTATTGTGCTAGTAAATATGGTGTTGTCGGCTTATCTGAAACGGTACGTCAAGAGTTATCGGCTTACAATGTCCGAGTAATGAGCATTCTTCCTGGGGCCGTTCAGACAGAATTATTGGGTCATACTACTGATGAAACAATCAAAAAAGATTATTCTAGTTATAATGAATCTATCGGTATGGGAAGCATAACAGCTGAGCACATTGCACAAACTGTTAAATTTGCTTATGAAATGCCTCAAGGTGTTAATTTAAGAGAAATTCAAATAGCAGATACCAAGCAAGATGCTTAACTCCTCTAGAGACTACTGTAAAGTATAGCGTTTAAAAAGAGTCTGATGTTGATATTTGAAAAACATTACTATTAAGCCATTTGAAAGATGTAACTAAACAAAAAGCGAACAAAACAGCAGTTTAACTATCAGCAAACGCCGTTTGTTCGTTTTTCTAATTGAGTTCGAACCTTGTCCCAGCCTCTCTTACATTCCTAGGAATGGATCAGTGACTCAGAATCAGTAGACTTGACTCATTTTATTAATTTTAATGGTCTAAAGAGGTTAATGCGAACGTTTTTTAAGTGATTAATATCTCTTTACTAGTTTACTTCACAAACATGGCGTCGCCGAAGCTAAAGAAGCGGTAGCGTTCGTCAATGGCGTGTTGGTAAGCGTCAAGGACAAATTCACGTCCTGCAAAGGCAGACACTAGCATGACAAGTGTTGATTTTGGCAAGTGGAAGTTTGTTGAAAAAGCATCAACCACTTTAAAGTCATAGCCAGGTTTGATGAAGATATTCGTCCAGCCGCTGTCAGCTTTGATGTCGCCGTTGAATTTTGAACCGATAGTTTCAAGCGTGCGGATAGATGTTGTCCCGACAGCAACGACACGTCCGCCAGCAGCTTTCACGTCACGAAGTGTTTGAGCAGCTTCTTCAGACAGTGTGTAAAATTCAGAGTGCATTTCGTGCTCTTCGATATTATCGACAGATACTGGGCGGAAAGTTCCTAATCCAACATGAAGGGTCAGATAGACAAGTTTAACACCTTTTGCCTTGATTTTGGCAAGCAAATCTTGAGTGAAGTGAAGCCCAGCAGTAGGAGCGGCAGCAGAACCATTTTCTTTAGCATAAACGGTTTGGTAACGGTTTGGGTCAGCTAATTTTTCATGAATGTATGGTGGCAATGGCATTTCGCCAAGGCTTTCCAAAACTTCAAGAAAGATACCGTCATAAGCAAATTCAACGATACGTCCGCCGTGGTCCAATTCTTCAACCACAGTAGCGGTTAAACGTCCGTCACCAAATGACACCTTAGCTCCGACACGCAAGCGTTTTGCAGGTTTGGCAAGAACTTCCCATTGGTCACCTTGTGTATTTTTCAAAAGAAGCAATTCCACATGACCGTGTGTGTCTGGTTTTTCACCGTAAAGACGGGCAGGAAGCACACGCGTATTGTTCATAACAAGCGCATCCCTAGGGTTTAATTCCTCTAAAATATGGTCAAAATGAGCATCAACCATTTCATGTGTCTTGTGGTCAATGACCAAAAGTTTTGAACTGTCTCGTTTTTCAAGAGGAGTTTGGGCAATCAATTCCTCTGGTAAATTAAAATCAAAATCATTGGTATTCATAGTAAATCCTTAATAGTTATATTCTCAACTTTACATTATAACACGAGAACTATTTCTCGTCATCTGGTCGAGGGTAATTGTAATCGTTTTAAAGAGATAACATAATAAAGAAAGGTTTATTTAGAACCATTCTAATTAAAATCAACTCATTACCTACTAATGGAAGGTAACGGATATGACAATTAGGGATTATGCAAAGTCAATTGTTTATGGTGGTATGGATGGCATTGTCACAACGTTTGCTGTGGTAGCAGGAGCTGTCGGTGGTAATTTGGGGACTAAACCAATTCTTATTTTAGGATTTTCAAATCTTTTAGCAGACGGTTTTTCGATGGCAGTTGGTGATTATTTAAGCTCTACAACAGAAGAATCTGCGGTCAAAGCAAAAGCTGTAAAAAATGCAGGAGCAACCTTTATGTTATTTATCACTTTCGGCTTAATCGCTGCGCTTTTTACCTATTGTATTGGCGAAGGTCTCGGAAAATTAGCAGGAACACGCTAGCAAAATTCACTCATTAATAATGAGTGGATTTTTTGCTCATTAAAAAACGTTTTTGGTAATGTACAATAACTGATGTAAGGAGTAATCTTTATTATTGTTTAGAAAGGAATTATTGTTATCATGAAAAATTCTAAAGAACTTATTGATGACAATACTAGGTATTCTTTCTGTTATTCGCCGTGTTAGACAGTCTTGCACCAAAGTTGGGGAAAGATTTTACGAAGAAAATATCCTTAATCGTGATGTCACCGCAACAGCTCCCAATCAGAAATGGTGCACGGATGTGACTCATCTTCAATATGGACTAAGTTCTAAAGCCCACCTTAGTGCTATCAAAGACTTGTATGATGGCTCTATTTAGCCATAACAATGACAATCCCTTGGTTATGAAGATGATTACGAAGGGGTTAGAACTCAATCCAGGTGCTACACCTCTTATCCATAGTGACCGAGGCAGTCAGTACACTTCGAAGGAAGATCCTTATATCACACAACAAGCTGGGCTAAACTTGTCTATGTCAGGTGTGGGAAAGTGTATTGACAATGCACGATTGAACGTTTCTTTGGACATTTAAGGTAAAGCCTTACCAGCTCAAACACTATTATAAGACCTATGATGAGCTAGTCACAGATGTAGAAGCCTACATTGATTTCTACAACACAAGGGTATCAAGCAAAATGAAACAACCTGACTAAGGAGTTAGGTTGTTTTATTTTATTATTTTCCTGTCTACTTGACAGGGAGCGGTTCGATTTGATTTCAAACCTTTCTTTTTAAACAATTCCTTATAACAAAATAGAAGTTATTGGAGGTAAAAATGAAACGTAATTGATGCTATTAATCAAGTCGCCAGTGGTCAAGTATATTTTCTCTTAAAAGATGAGATAGCTAAGGGATAAACACAAGCAAAACTGGGAACTAAGACTATTAGAAGACGCTATTTCTATTGATTCTTAAGGTTATTGATCGATTTTAGAATCATTCTTTTTCTTATCGCACAATAAGTGTAATGGCATTCTAACTGTTTGCGCAGCCATTGGTAATAGCAAGTCGTTATGAGTGATTAGCTTAATATAGGGAGACTACTTTTTTTCTATTTCTGACTGAAGAATGATTCCGTGATAAACAGCAAGTGCGCAAGCAGCATGAGCACCTCGGAAATCATGATAGGGTAGGACTTCAATGTCCAAAGGTGTGGTGAAGACCATAAACTGAAGTTGCTCTTGGATTTGTGCTTTTAATTGTTGGGTCAGTTTTAGCTTATTGAGTAACTCACTATTAATTAAAATTTTATCGGAATCATAAATCATCAAGGTATTTGCAATAGCAGTGGCTAGAAAAGTCATACCAGATTCAATTTTTTTGATGATATAACTATCTCCGAGATAGTAGGCATTGATAATAACATCTAGATCAATATCTGAAGCCTTATCAACTAAATCTTTTAAAACGGTATTTTGTGAAGTTTCAAAAAGGTAGCATGCGCTATTAATGAGCCAGCTGTTTGAAATATAGGTTTGTAAGCACCCACGTTTGCCACACTCACAAACTTGTCCATGAATATCTACAACGGTATGTCCAATTTCTCCAATATAAAAATTATCACGATGATCAATATGTTTATTATCGAAAAAAGAGCAAAATAGACCAGGTCCAACATGGATAAATAGAAATCTTTCAGGGGTTGTAGTAGGATTAAAAAGATATTCATTCAAAGCCATGCATTCAATATTGTTTTCTAAAAAAATAGGGAGATCAAAGCGTTTTTTTATTTTATTTAATTTAAAAAAGCGCCAAGTTTGGTTGTTCGAAATGATACGTTCACTTAGAGGGTCATAGTGTCCTGGAATAGCAAAACCAATGCCACAACACTTCTTGTTAAATTTTTTTAGAAGGCTTGTTACTTGTTCGATGATGATATCTGTAATGTCTTCAATTGGAAAGGTGTTTAATGGTAGGTAGTTTTTGTACTGAATGTCTCCGACTGCATTAGTTACAACAAACGCTAATCCCTTCATTGTGAATTCTATCCCAATGGCATAGGAGTAGTCGGCGTTAATATTTACAATTTTACGACTACGTCCAGATCCTTTTAACTCACGAATCTCATTTCCAGTCTCTATAATTTTGTTGCATTCTAATAGCTGATTGACAAGTGGGGTTACAGATGCAGGTTTTAAATTCAATTCTTGTGCAATTTTGATACGAGAAGCAGCTGCTTGTCGATAAATAAACTCCATGATTTTGGAGCTATGGAGGAGCTGCTTTTCTGCTATTCTTGTCCTATTGGTCATGGTAAACCTCCTATTCTTATATGCTTATCTCATATTATAGTGTAGCATAAAATGGTTTAAAAATCACAAATAATAGCGTTTTTTTATTTAAAAAAATAAAAAAACGCTTTACAAGAATGCGCTTTCATGTTATTATTATTTTGAAGAAAAAAATAATAACGGAGGAACAGAAAATGAACGGATTAATGCATTTTCTAGAAAACACCCTAGCTCCTTTGGGAACTAGGATTGGTAACCAGCGCCATTTGAAGGCGGTTCGGGACGGATTTATGATGGCTATGCCTCTTGTTTTAGTAGGCTCCTTCTTCTTGCTGTTGATTAGTTGGCCAGATGAAGCCTTCAACTATTCTGTACAAGGGCTATTGCAAGACATTGGTATTTACGATATCTTGACAACCATGAATCAGTCAACTATGGCGATTATTTCCTTAGTTGCTGTATTTGGGATTGCGTATCGGTTATCTGAATCTTATGAGACCGATGGTCCATCAGCAGGCGTCTTGGCGCTATCATCTTTTATCTTGATGGCTCCTCGTTTTGCTACTCAAGTCTTTAACGAAGAAGGTGAGCAAGTTACGCAACTATTTGGAGGAGCTATTCCATTTAGTAGTTTAAATGCAAACGCTCTCTTTGTTGCGATTGTTGTGGGACTGGTAACAGCAGAGATTTATCGATTCTTTATTCAACGTGGAATTGTTATTAAAATGCCTAAGAATGTTCCAGACGTGGTTAGTCGCTCATTCTCTGCCTTATTACCTACTCTGACAACCTTAATCTTTTGGGCTTGTCTACTAAAAGGACTTGATGCACTAGGTGTTGAAGGAGGTTTGGGAGCTGTCCTTGGATTGGTTATCGGTCAACCACTTCGTCTCATTGCAGGAACGATGTTTGGTATGGTAATTGTTGTATTGGTTAACTCTCTCTTTTGGTTCTGTGGCGTAAATGGAGGACAAGTCTTGAATGCGTTTGTCGATCCAGTTTGGCTTCAAATGACAGAAGAAAACCAGTTGGCAGCAGCATCGGGTGAGGTTTTACCAAATATTATCACTCTACCATTTAAGGATTTGTTTGTCTTTATTGGCGGTGGAGGTGCTACCATTGGTCTTGGAATTTGCCTTTTCCTATTTAGTAGAAGTAAAACCTATAAGACTTTAGGTCGTATCTCTTTTATTCCTTCTTTCTTTAATATTAACACAGCGATTCTCTTTAGTTTTCCAACTGTTTTGAATCCAATCATGATGATTCCATTTGTATTAGCGCCAACCATTAATGCTTTGATTACTTATCTAGCAATGTATACAGGACTGGTACCATTAACAACAGGTGTTGTTTTGCCATGGACCATGCCCCCTATTATCGGTGGCTTCTTAGCAACGGGAGGAAGTTGGCAAGGAGCTGTCTTGCAAGTCGTGCTAATAGCAATCTCTTTTGCTATCTATTATCCATTCTTTAGAGTTGCAGATAAAAATAATTTAGAAAAAGAGAAAGAAGAATAAGCTAAAGTAGGTCTGAAAAAGATGGTTAGCTGGTGATTGCCTTCAAATTGAAGTCTACTAAGAGGAAGGGTGCAAAGTGTTTGTTAACAGTTGAGGCGAGATTTCCTCTTAGAGCTTTCAGTCATCATAGGTGATGGTAAGAATTGCCATGATGAAGGGGTTATGGATATTAATACCATAATGGCAGACGTGATTTTTGATATCAGGAGGTTCTCTTTGGCAAAATAATAGGATAGTTATCCCTAGATTGCTTTTCTTATCGCAGATGAGTACTCGACCAAGCAATAGGAATATCTGGTGATTAATTGTAGTTGATAGACAGTCTGCTTGGGATGGTGGGGAATTTGAGTGGTCCTATTATCTGTGACAAGGAGAACTCTTCTCCTTTTATCATAATACAAAATAAAGAGTACAGCACAGCTGTTGTACCTTTGGTGAAATGAAAGGAATAAGTTTTAATATGCAAATTACAATTTATGATAGTGTGAAAAATCAAACCTCTCGCTATGCAGTATCTGAGTTGGTGTATTATCTTGATAAGCTATTTAAGATAGAGGTAGTAGAAGAGTCTGAACAAGCCTTATCTGACCTTGTTCTTGCACTTGATGAAACATCAGGTAATGATACGATTGCAATTGACCTGACAGAAGGGAGAGGCTTGATAGCAGGTAATACCAATAGCGCCCTTTTAATTGCGGTTTATCGCTTATTAACTGAATTTGGTGCGGTTTTCACAAGACCTGGTAGAGTTAATGATTTTTTGCCATCTTTATCAGAAACTGACTGGAAAGAAAAGAGTTTATCAATTAAGGAAACAGCTAGCTATAAGCACCGTGGGGTTTGTATTGAAGGAGCAGATAGCTATGATACTATCGCAGACTTCCTAGACTGGTTGCCAAAAATTAATATGAATAGTTTCTTTATCCAATTTGAAAATCCTTATTCTTTCTTAAAGAGATGGTATGAGCATGAGTTTAATCCTTATGCGGAGGCTGAACCCTTCAATACAGAGATTGCTCAAAAAATGAGCGATCGGTTGGATGAAGAGATTTCAAAACGTGGCTTGGTACATCACCGTGTTGGACATGGTTGGACTGGTGAAGTTTTAGGATACTCCTCAAAATATGGTTGGGAGTCAGGTCTTACCTTACCTGATGAGAAAAAATCCTTAGTTGCTGAACTAAATGGTAAACGTGAACTATATGATACGGCCCCTATTTTGACAAGTCTTTGTTTCTCGAATCCAGAAGTGGGCGATAAGATGTGTGAGCTAATCGTTGAGTACGCTAAAGAACGTCCAGATGTTGATTATCTTCATGTTTGGCTGTCAGATGCTCGTAATAATATTTGTGAATGCGAAAACTGTCAGAAAGATATTCCAGCCGATCAGTATATTCGTATTCTCAATCAATTGGATCAGGCGTTGACCGATGCAGGACTTTCTACTAAAATTTGTTTCCTATTGTATCACGAGTTATTGTTTGCACCACAAAAAGAACGTCTAGTAAATCCAGAACGCTTTACAATGATGTTTGCACCAATTACGCGTACTTTTGAAATGAGTTATGCGGACGTTGATTACGAAAATGGTATTCCAGAACCGAAAGAATATGTGCGTAATCAAATGGTACTGCCAAATTCTTTAGAAGAAAATCTCTCTTATCTATTTAGTTGGCAAGATCGTTTTGGCGGCGATAGTTTTGTCTATGATTATCCACTTGGTCGTGCTCATTACGGTGATTTAGGTTACATGAAAATTAGTAAGGTTATCTATCGTGATATTGCTTATCTTGATTCGTTAAACTTAAACGGCTACATTAGTTGTCAGGAATTGCGAGCGGGCTTCCCGCATAATTTTCCTAATTTTGTCATGGGACAGTTATTATGGAATAAAGACTTAGCTTATGATGACCTCAAGTCTGTTTACTTTAGTGCACTTTATGGTGAAAACTGGCAACTAGTTGTCACCTATCTTGAAAAACTATCTGAATATTCTTCTTGTGATTACTTCAATGCTATTGGTGAACGTCAAGATGCAGCATTAGCTGCTAAATATGATATTTCTAGTCAACTAGCTTTTAGTTTTGTAAATACGTTAGAAGAAAATATTACCTCACATTCTGGTTTGCAAAAAGAAGCTTGGCGTCAATTGGCTTATCACCGTGCTTATGTTGTTAAACTTGCTAAAGCCTTACACCTAATGGCTTCTGGACAATCTTTAGTAGGGCAAATTCAATGGCGTGATGTGCTAGATTATATTCGTAACCACGAAAGAGATTTCCAAGCCCATCTGGATGTTTATCGTGTTATTGAGGTGGCTAAAAATTATGCAGGGTTTAAATTATAAGCCGTAAGGAAGGAGGGAAGCGGGTTTAAGAGGTATCAAAGTACTATGGACATGGTATAAGTGCCATCTATTAAGGCCTTATCCCCTAATAGGTAAGCAAAATAGTTTATTGGCGGTTTTCTTGACAGGTGTCGTAACAGTCTCGTACTCGAGGGACAGTAGTCAAGCTCTTACTTTATTTAACGATAAAATAAAGTGAGAAAAAACCGCCAATAGATTAGGGGTGAAAATAGTTCTTTTGAAATAGATTTTTTAGTTTTGAAGACTGTGAAATAGAAGAAACTAAGAATAGTCGTGATACCATTACAAAAAACTTGCGCCAATCACGTTAATGCGACAACCAAACATAGGAATAAAAGATTCCGATATACTTATTTTACGAGGAAGAAGATGAAGAAAAAAATATTCTACAGCGCTGCTATGGTCTTTCTGTTAACGAATTCATCTCATGTTATCTTGCAAGCACAAGAAACACAGCCTACTCAGTCAGACACTATAGCTCAGGAAACAGCACGCCCATCTCATACAGTAACCTTAAAAGTAAAAACAAATGGCATAGAAAGTACTGCTGGGGGAAACCTAGAATCTATAGATGGTGTTTTATCAGGAATTGAGGGAACTCCAGTAAAATTAAAGGTTACAACAAATCCAGGATATCGTTTTGTAAAGTACGAGTCTTACATAACAGATAGTGGCAATAGCACTGATGGTTTACTCCCAATTGAAAATAACACTTTTGATATTTCAGATAAGATTGGCAATACCACTGTTTATGCTGTCTTTGAATCTGTTGTAGTAGATGAGAATGTTTATTTTCAAGATGATTTTTCAAGCAACAATGAAAGCGTTTTATCTAGATATAATTTATTTGGACTATCCTCCGAAAACCTAGTTGCGCAAAATGGCCGACTGGAGATTAAGGCACCTGGTGTATCTATGCTAGCCCCAAATATTGACTCTACTATAGAAGAGACAGAACATGTCGGCTATCAAATTCGATGTAACCTTCAGCAAATTGATGAAATAAAGCCATGGAATACCTTTCGTATAGCGTTTAAAGAGGCTAGTGATGGAACGGTTTATGTGGTGGAATTTAATGGACAAAAGGTTTTTATTAAAAAATTAGACAAATGGAATGCTCCGAACAATACAGGTGATATTCTGGCTGGACCGCATCATCTGGAATTAGGCGGTACAGAACATCAATTGGCTATTACAGTAAAAGGGGCGGTAGTATCTGTTACCGATCATGAAAAACCAATCATTAGTTACACCTCAGAGGATAATTGGGGACAAGCTAGCCCTAAGGTGGCTTTTATCCCAGTCTCACAGCGTAGTACTGCTTTGAGTCATTTGGAAATTCTCAAAACAAAATCAAGTAAGGAACTACGTTTGATAATGCGATTAGATGGCAACGAAAATCCTGATGCTTATCCAGGGATTATCACAGGTAGTTCCCCTCAAGTTCAGGTAGGAGACATTTTAAATATAGTTGCAACTCCTAAGACAGGGTATCGTTTTGAGGGATTCCGAGATAGTCAAGGGCAATTGCTAGATTTAGCGAATTATCAAGTTACAGAAAATGGTGAGGAATCTTTAGTTTTTTACGCAGATTTTACAACTTCCACAGAGCAAGTTCGTGAAGCTAAGACATTCTATATTGATAGTCAAGCTGGTCAAGATGATCAAAACGGTGAGAGCGAAAAAACTGCATGGAAAAGTCTGAGCCGTTTAAAAGATATGCAATTAGTGCCTGGAGATACTGTCCTCTTTAAACGAGGTAGTCGTTTTGTGGGCAAAGATGCAGCTTTACGATTTAAAGGTTCAGGTAGTGCTGAAGCTCCGATCTTAATTGCTGCTTATGGTGAGGGAGAAAGACCACTTTTTGAAGGGCAAGGGCAAGTTGAAGATGTTGTTTCATTGTATAATCAAGAGTACATTACTATAGAAAGCCTTGCGATTACCAACCTAGATGCAAATTATGAGACAAGTTTTGGGCTAAATGCCAATAATAACAGAGAAAAAAATTTACGCGGTGTGCGTGTTGTCGCCAGAGATTTCGGTATTGTACATGATATTACCTTGCGTGACTTACATATCCATGATGTCAATGGGCGTTTGAATGCGAAATGGAATGGTGGCATCTTCTTTGACGCAAACGGAACGGTAGGCGAAGGGACACCAACTAAGTATGATGGTATTCTCGTTGAAAATAATATTCTTGAGCGTGTCGATCGATCAGGTATTAAATTAGTTGGTTCTACTTGGGCAAATCAATCTGCCAAAAATAATCCGAACGTTCCTATTAATTGGTATCCTTCTACTAATGTGGTTGTTCGTGGTAATCGTATTGACAAAGCAGGCGGAGACGCTATTACAGTACGTGATACAGATGGTGCTTTGATAGAGTACAATGTTGTTTCTGATTCCCGCTACCAAAATACAGGTTACAACGCAGGTATTTGGCCTTTCCAAGCTTCTAATTCTGTTATCCAGTATAATGAAGTTTTCAGAACCCATGGTGTGCAGGATGGACAAGGACTAGATACCGATCATGCTTCTAGTAACTCTGTGGTTCAGTATAATTATAGTCACGATAATGAAGGCGGTTTTATGCTGATTATGAATGGTTTTGAGCACACAGCTCCGACGATTCGCTATAACATCAGCCAAAACGATAAGGACAAAACCTTTGAGTTCGCCCGTGGCACACCAGCTGGTACCGCAATCTATAACAATACCATCTACTCTGATAGCAAGCTAGTTGGACGTGGTGGTATTATCGATTTACCAAACACAAAAGCGGGAACTGGCAATCGGGATGCCTTCTTCTTCAATAATGTCTTCTATTTTGTAGAAGGAGAAGAGATGTACGTCAAACAAAGTGATGCTTTAGCCTACCTTGACAAATTCCACTTTTATAATAATGCCTATGTCGGCGTGACACCTCCTGAACAAGAAAGTAAACCAATTACAAGTCAGATTGATTTTAATGCAATCGGTTCAGGTCCAACAGATAACCAAACGATGCTAGCTACAGCAGGTAAGTATTTAACTGGCCAATTAGATGGTTATAAATTGCCTAGCAATAGCGGGTTGGTGGCTGCTGGTGTTACTAAAGAAGAAGCCCTAGCGCATTTTTATCAAAAGTTAGGAGTAAGTAAACAAGTTGACTTTGCGGCGAGTGGTTCAGCGAGCCTGTCTCCAGTAGAAGTTTTTGAACTTGCTTTGACAACAAATAGTGTTGATGCAATCCAGCGGATCTACCCTCAAATAGAAGGGGTCGTCTATAATACAGATTTCTTTGGAAACTCTATTGAGAATGTTGCTTTATCTGTCGGAGCAGCCCAATATACGGCTATCACCAGTGATAACGAATCATCACCTTCAACGGATGAGCAGGTCAATACCGATAATACACCTACTCAATCAGAACAGCAAAAGACTCTAGTAGATGATAACACAGGTATTCGATTACATCTTTATGGTCAAGATGCACAGGAAGGTGTTAAAATGGCGGTATCAAGTGTTGAATCGGTCGAACTTCCATCAGATTCTAGCCTCCATCTGCCACATGATTTATATGAGATAGATGTATTTTTAGAAAATGGTGAGAAACTGCAATTACAACATAAGATGCTTGTTGAATTACCTATCCGAAAAGATAATACTGTAAGTAAAGCAATTGTTTTACTTGCGACAGATAATAACTATATTGAGGAAGAGCTGAAGTTTAATGTATTAGACGGTTACGCCCAATTTGAAGCAACTTGCTTTAGTCAATATGGTTTAGTCTATGATCAACAACAGGGTTCTAGCAAGGAAGAGAAAAATAGTTCTACAACAAAAGCAGGACAAACAGGCAATAAGAAAACATTACCAAAAACAGGTGAAGGCATTGGTTTGGTAAGTATTCTTATCGGGATGGTTGGTGTGTTCCTCTTGATGTTAAGTGGTTTAGGGCTAAAAAATCTAAGGAGAAAAAAATGAGGTATTTTGCTGGATTTGGCTTTGTGCTATCTATCATACTATTTATTTGTTATCGATTCTATATGGCAGATCCAGCTGTGCCTTCTGTTTTTGAGACGCCTTATCGCACACAAGTTCGTACAGAATTTGAAGCCCGCATGCAAGAACAAGGAATTGAAGCAAGCGAACACCAATTTTGGGTAACTCCTGTTGACGGAGAAACTCCCCAATCTGTTTTGGATAACAAAGCAAGTAAGTTATATAAAGAGTATCAATTACTTGCTGAAAATGCTCAGAGACTGGGAGTGGCACTTACACCTCTAGATCTTAATACTGCGAAATGGCAAGAAGTTTCTCTCCGTTATACTGAATTAAAGCAAATTGCGATAGATCATTACCTCCAAACAGTTTCTGATGAACAGGTAAAAGTGTACTATGAGCAAAATCAAGAAAAATATCAACGACAAGCCACAATTAAAGGAGTTTTATCTCTTTGGAGAGATGGTGTTGTCGCTAGTCAAGAGAAATTAGTAATAGACGAAGAAAATGTACGTCTTATGACGGAGCAGTATGGAGAACTTGAAAGCGGTTTAGTGGGTATCGCCGTTGGTCAACAGATTGTCTGGCAACAGGAAAATGACTATTATACTTTTGTTTGTGAAGCAATAGAGGAAAAAGGGGTCGAAAATTTTGAGACAATCACCGAAGCAGTTGCTATTCAATATGCAGAAGAGCAAATTGAGGCTCAATTAAGTATGGGAAAGCTCAAATCATAACAACTTTACTACTATTATATCCTAGATAAACAGCAAGAAAGTCTTATGTTTATCATTGAAAGCCATAAGATGAGATTTAGCATCTGGGACAAAGGAAAGGGTATTTAAAGTAAAGGTAGATGTCGTACTTGTTGGCAGATAAGATTTAGGTGTACATTAAGTCTTTAGATGCTTTAATGAGCTTGGGACAAGAGTCCTTCACACCATCAAAAAAGCAACGGCCAATCCGTTGCTTTTTGCATGACTGAGATAGACTTGGTAAAATAGAATTGTACAAAATCTCTTAGAAAGGCTATCTCATGCATATTCACTATAACACAAATCAAACCATATTACCACTAGAACTAGCTTGTGTTCTACCTCAAAACCATGTCGTTTTCACGATAGAAAAAGTGATAAACGACCTAGAAGAGCGTCATTTTGATGCCTTTTACCATACTTTTGGGCGACCATC
>NZ_NETH01000004.1 GCF_003337175.1 Streptococcus gallolyticus | reverse complement strand
ACAACATCCAAACTCCAATTAAGTTCTAAATGTCTTTGAATAAAATCTTGTTCACTTTGAGTGAGTTGAGTCTTACGACGACCACAACGTTTCTTGTTGGCCTTGTAGTTCTTGTAGTAATCATAGGCCGTGTGACCAGTCTTGAGGTAAGCAATGACCTTATAAATCGTTTGTCTTGATCTTTTGAGGGATTGACAAATATCGCTAATAGGTATTCCCTCTTTGTAATAAGCCTCTATCATTACAAGCTCGGTTGTGGTAAGATGAGTATAGGTCATTTATGTTAGTTCCTTTCAGACAAATGTGGTGTTTATCTGAGCCTAACATAGATGGCTTTTTTCTGTCTAGCTTAATTTTACAAATTGGGATTTAATAAATTTAATCAAGGAAATGCAATTCGTTTTAGTGGGTTATCCAACTATATTATGACAAAGAAAGCAATGATTTACAATCAAAAATAACCCATTAGGTAACTAGAAATTATGGCAAATAAATCGGTATATACCATTTACAAAAAGGGGTATTTAGCGTATAATATAAGTGGAATGGAGGCGTTTTAAATGACAAAGTATATTAAAGCAGACGAATTTTATTATCCTTATCAAGTGAAAAAAGCTGGTTATCTTGCTATCGAGGGAGATACTTTTGGAGACTGGCAAGCAGAAGTACCAAGCGATGCTGACATCATTGATTATACAGGTTACAGCATTGCTCCTGGTTTAGTTGACACTCATATTCACGGTTTTGCTGGTGCTGATGTTATGGATAACAGCAAGGAATCTTTAGAAATAATGAGTCAAGCACTTTTAGGAGCTGGAGTGACTAGTTTTTTACCAACTGGATTGACAGCATCATTTGAAACTTTAGATGCTATTTGCCACACTGTAGCTGGCTTTGTAGGACAAGAAAGCGGTGCACGTATTCAAGGGCTTTTTTTTGAAGGTCCCTATTTTACAGAAAAGCATAAAGGTGCTCAAAACCCTTCTTATATGCGAAATCCATCAATTGCTGAGTTAAAGCAATGGTTAGAAAGTTCCAAGGGATTATTAATCAAAATTGCCTTAGCGCCCGAACGTGATGATGTGGCTAGTTTTATTGATTATGCTAGGCAAAAAAATGTGATTGTTGCCTTAGGGCACTCTGATGCCACTTACGAGCAAGCGGTAGAAGCTGTGGAAGCAGGGGCCTCGGTATGGGTACATGCTTATGACGGTATGCGTGGCTTTAACCATCGTGAACCAGGTATGGTTGGTGCGGTATATGAACTCTCAAATACTTATGCCGAATTGATTTGTGACGGTCATCATGTCCATCCAACAGCCTGTGCTCTCTTAATGCATCAAAAACATTATGACCACGTTGCCTTGATTACAGACTGCATGAGCGCAGGTGGCCTCAAAGATGGTGATTATATGCTTGGTGAGTACCCTGTTATTGTTGAAAAAGGCACAGCTCGTTTGAAGTCAACGGGTTCTCTTGCAGGTTCAATTCTCCAACTAAAAGATGCCGTGAAAAATGTGGTTAATTGGGGAATCGCTTCAAAAGCACAAGCTATCAATATGGCTAGTCTCATTCCTGCGATTTCTGTTGGTATTGATGGCAAGTGCGGGCAAATCAAAAAAGGACATCAAGCTGATTTTATCGTCCTTGACAAAGAACTTGAGTTACAAACAACTTACTTAGGTGGCGAAAAAGTTTGGAACGCCTAAACGTGAGAGCCTGAGATGTAACGTTTGGCGCTTGTCGGTTTAGTAGGTAAACACTAGTTTTGCTTTTCTCTGACTGTTGCAATCAGTAGGAAATGAGATTTCAGCTTTTTGAAGCTAGACACTCCAAGTCATTTGTGCTAAAATACTCTTTAAAGAGAGAAAGTCTCATGGTGTTTCTTAGCGAGTCCGAGGTGGTGGAAGTCGGATGAAACTGAAGTGAGTCGCTGGCACTTTCGCTTAGCAAGGCTAAGTTAAAATCAGATAAATGAAGTAATAAAATAGGGTGGAACCGCGTTTTAACGCCCCTTATGAGGTATCATATGGGTGTGTTGGCGGTTTTTTATTATGGAAAAACGTTAGCCTCCAAGATACGTCGCAAATCAAGTTACTAAAATAAGGAGTCGATATATGTCTAAAAAATTGACGTTTCAAGAAATTATTTTGACTTTGCAACAATTTTGGAATGACCAAGGTTGTATGTTGATGCAAGCTTATGACAATGAAAAAGGTGCTGGTACAATGAGTCCCTACACTTTCCTTCGTGCCATTGGTCCAGAACCATGGAATGCGGCTTATGTTGAACCATCACGTCGTCCAGCTGACGGTCGTTACGGTGAAAATCCTAACCGTCTTTACCAACACCACCAATTCCAAGTGGTTATGAAACCATCACCATCAAACATTCAAGAACTTTACCTTGAATCATTGGAAAAATTAGGCATTAATCCCCTAGAACACGACATTCGTTTCGTTGAAGATAACTGGGAGAACCCCTCAACTGGTTCAGCTGGTCTTGGTTGGGAAGTTTGGCTTGATGGTATGGAAATCACTCAATTTACTTACTTCCAACAAGTTGGTGGTTTGCAAACAGGTCCTGTAACAGCAGAGGTTACTTACGGTCTTGAACGTTTGGCATCTTACATTCAAGAAGTGGATTCTGTCTATGATATTGAATGGGCACCAGGTGTTAAATATGGTGAAATCTTCCTGCAACCAGAATTTGAACACTCAAAATATTCATTTGAAATTTCTAATCAAGAGATGCTTCTTGAAAACTTTGAAAAATTTGAAGCAGAAGCAAAACGTTGCTTGAATGAACACCTCGTACACCCAGCTTATGACTACGTTTTGAAATGTTCCCACACTTTCAACTTGCTTGATGCGCGTGGTGCGGTTTCTGTAACAGAACGTGCTGGTTACATCGCTCGTATTCGTAACTTGGCTCGTGTCGTTGCCAAAACATTTGTGGCAGAACGTAAACGCCTTGGTTACCCATTGCTTGATGAAGCAACACGTGAAAAATTATTGAAGGAGGATGCTGACTAATGGCTAAAAATTTACTTGTAGAACTTGGTTTAGAAGAATTACCAGCTTACGTGGTTACTCCAAGTGAAAAACAACTTGGCGATCGTATGGCAGCATTTTTAAATGAAAAACGTTTGGCATTTGAAGACATTCAAACTTTCTCTACACCACGTCGTTTAGCTGTTCGTGTGACTGGTCTTGCTGATGTGCAAACTGATTTAACAGAAGATTTTAAAGGGCCTTCTAAGAAAATCGCATTGGACGCTGACGGTAACTTCACAAAAGCGGCTCAAGGATTTGTCCGTGGTAAAGGGTTGACAACTGACGATATTGAATTTCGCGAAGTTAAAGGCGAAGAGTATGTTTACGTTACCAAACACGAAGCAGGAAAAGCTGCCAAAGAAGTGCTTGTTGACCTTCCAGAAATCTTGTCAGCAATGACTTTCCCAGTAAACATGCACTGGGCAAATAACACATTTGAATACATCCGTCCTGTTCACACATTGACTGTTCTTCTTGATGATGAAGCTCTTGACCTTGATTTCTTGGATATTCATTCAGGTCGCCTTAGCCGTGGACACCGTTTCCTTGGTCATGAAACAGAAATTGCTAGCGCTGATTCATACGAGGAAGATTTGCGTAGAGTCTTTGTTATCGCCGACGCTAAAGAACGTCAAGACATGATTGTTAACCAAATCAAAGACATTGAAAAAGTACAAAACGTCCAAGTTGAAATCGATGACGAATTGCTTAACGAAGTCCTTAACTTGGTTGAATACCCAACTGCTTTCATGGGAAGCTTTGATCCGAAATATCTTGAAGTACCAGAAGAAGTGCTTGTCACATCAATGAAAAACCACCAACGTTACTTTGTTGTCCGTGACCAAGCTGGTAAATTAATGCCAAACTTCATCTCAGTTCGTAACGGTAATGCTGACTACCTTGAAAATGTCATTAAAGGTAATGAAAAAGTGCTCGTGGCTCGTTTGGAAGACGGTGAATTCTTCTGGCGTGAAGACCAAAAACTTAATATTGCTGACCTTGTGGCAAAACTTGACAAGGTTACCTTCCACGAAAAAATCGGTTCACTTTCTGAACACATGAAACGCAGTAAAGTCATTGCAGCTTACCTTGCCGAAAAAGCTGGCGCTTCTGCCGAAGAAAGCAAAGCTCTTCTTCGTGCTGCTGAAATTTATAAATTCGACTTATTGACGGGTATGGTTGGTGAATTTGATGAATTGCAAGGTATCATGGGTGAAAAATATGCCCTTCTTGCAGGCGAAGATGCCGCAGTAGCAACAGCTATTCGTGAACACTACCTTCCAAACTCAGCTGACGGAGCCCTGCCAGAAACTAAAGTTGGTGCTCTTTTGGCACTTGCTGATAAATTGGATACTATCTTGTCATTCTTCTCAGTTGGCTTGATTCCATCAGGTTCAAATGACCCATATGCTCTTCGTCGTGCAACTGCTGGTGTTGTTCGTATCATGGATGCCTTTGGTTTGAACATTCCAATGGATGAATTGATTGACAACCTTTACGCCTTGTCATTTGATAGCTTGACTTATGGACACAAAGCAGAGGTTATGGATTTCATCCGTGCGCGTGTTGAAAAAATGATGAGCCGTCAAGCTACTAAAGATATTAAAGAAGCTGTTCTTGCTGGTTCAAATTTTGTTGTGGCTGAAATGCTTGAAGCTGCTGATGCTCTTGTTGAAGCAAGCAAAGCTGCTGATTATAAAGCCGCCGTTGAAAGCCTTTCACGTGTCTTCAATCTTGCTGAAAAAGCACCAGCTGACCTAGCTGTGGATGCCAGCTTGTTTGAAAATGATGACGAAAAAGCTTTGGCACAAGCTGCAGCAGAATTGAACTTGTCAGGTAGTGCTAGTGATAAATTGGCACAATTATTCGCTTTAAGCCCAGTTATCGACAAATTCTTTGACAATACAATGGTAATGGTGGATAATGAAGCTGTTAAAACTAATCGCTTGGCTATCCTTGCAGAATTGACTGCAAAAGCTAGCAGCCTAGCAGCATTTAACAAATTGACTACCAAATGAGAAGTGGCATTTCGCTTGTCGCTCCTGACACAGTTGGCTAAAATTTTGCTAATGACTACTATGACTGCTAAGTTAGCCTTGTCATTTTAGAGGCCGTAATAGCTGATTGATTTTCTGATTTAGTAAACGATAAGAAAGGAAAAAGCGTGTAGAATCTATGGATTTTAGACGTCTGGTAAGTCTTGCTCATGAATGACAAAAAGATTCAACGCATTAATGAACTTGCACGTAAGAAAAAAACAGTTGGTTTGACAGGTGCTGAAAAAGTTGAACAAGCTGAGCTTCGCAAAGAGTATATTGAAGGGTATCGTCGCTCATTGCTTCATCATATCGCAGGGATTAAGCTGGTCGATGAAGACGGCAATGATGTGACACCAGAAAAATTAAAACAACTTCAACGTGAACGTGGCTTGCATGGCAGAAGCCTTGATGACCCCAATTCGTAAGATAGGAAATCCCAGTTAATAGTGACTGGGATTTTTGTGTTTATTGCAAAAGAAAAATGTCCATTTTGAAGTGGACACTAAAAGGAGTTTTTAGAATTAGAAAACGTATACAATAATAAGTGTGAAAGGAAAATGAAGATGACTAAAAAGCAATTACAATTTGATCGCTTACTGAGCATATTAGAACAGCAGTCAGATTATCTGACGGCAAAGTCGTTATCTGGACAATTGAAGTTGTCTGAAAAAACGGTTTATCGTCTGGTAAAGGAAATCAATCAAACCTATTTTCCTGATGAACTTATCATAAAAAAGAGAGGACGTGGTTTTAAACTTAATAGACTTAAAAATTATGCTACTTTAATCAATGCTAAGCAAAATGATTTTACACCAGCGAGTAGGCAACTTCACATTTTAGAGAGATTGTTAACGATATCACCTAAAAAATTACTTATATATGACTTAGCACAAGAGTATTATGTCAGTGATTCCGTTATTATGAAAGATAAAATCGAGATTCAAAAGCGACTCAATCCCTTTCATTTAAAAATCTCAACCAGGACAGGCAATATTTTTATAACAGGTTCAGAATTGGATATTCGTAGAGCATTAGCGGATTTGGTACCAACGTTTAGCATGATTGATATTGACAATTTGTCTAATACTACTAACCAAAGTCATTTTGATTTAGAGCTTGCTAAAATTATTTTGGAAGAAATTGACCAAATTGAGACGGATTTACAGGCAAGCATGCCTTACCCATACAATGTTAATATTTTTTCTCATCTTTACATTATGCTTGAACGGTTAAAACTTTCTAGTCGTAAAATCGCTAACGCAGAAGTAGTGGATATCAAGATGACAGATTACGATGAGGCAATTCTCAAAGAAAGTCAAAAGATTATCAATGATATTGGGAATCGTTTAGGAAGGAGCATTGATGATTTAGAAATTAATTATCTCTATCAATACTTGTATTCGTCAAGATTTCAACTGAGTACACATCAGCAAAAAATTGAATTTTCAAGGCGTGTTGTTTCTGTAACAAAATTTTATTTTAAAGAGATGGAAATGACAAAGTCAGAATCAATCAATGAACAATCTCCTATGTTTATTGATTTGGCAAACCATATCAGTCCATTGTTAAGAAGATTAGATAATAAAATTTATATCAAAAATAAGATGTTGCATGATATTAAAGACCGTTATGCTGATATTTTTAATCAGACAGAGAAAGTTTCTCTGGAGATGACAGAACAATTTGGTTTTTCAATGTTAAGTGCTGATGAAATTGGCTTTTTGACCTTATATTTTGTTCGTTTCAAAGAATTAAACCTAACCCCCATAAAAGCGGTTGTGATGTGTTCATCGGGAATTGGCATTTCAGAACTGCTTAAAGTGAAAATTGAAACGGCTTTTCAAAATCTTGATATTGTTAAAGTCGTATCTTCTCAAAATATCAAAGACATTTTACAACATTATCCAGATATTCAATTGGTTATCACGAGTGTTCGTTTGCAAGAAATGTTAAACGTAAAGACAATTCTTGTAAGTGCCTTATTAACAGATGAAGATAAAAAGAATATTCAAAATGCAATAGGGGAGATTAATTATGGTAACTGATTTATATCAATACGTTTCTAACCAAAATTTCAATAATCGGCAAGAAGTTTATGGCTATTTAGCATCTCAAATTGACAGTCAAACCCTAAGTCAAAAAGAGATAGAAAGTAAATTTCTAGAACGTGAAGCGATGGGAAATATTGAAATCGCACAAGGTGTTGTTTTACCGCATTTCACCGATGAGAATGTTCAAGATAAAATCTTCATTGTACGTCTTTCGGAACCTATTTTGAATTGGTCTAAAGGTATTACAAAGGTAAATATTGTAATTGCTCTTGTGATTAATTCTCAAACAGCATTTAAAATACGTCCACAAATTCAAAAGCTCATTTGGCATCTCATTGATGAGCAGTTTATTGAATTATTAATGACAGGCAGTCAATTGGAAATTAAGAATTATTTAAAACAATAATGTAAGGAGAAATTATGAAGTTATTAGATAAAGAAAATATCCAGTTAAGTTCTCAAAAAATGAGTTGGGAAAAGGCAATAAGGTTAACGGCTCAACCTTTACTAACAAAAGGAAAAATTAAAGAGAGCTATATTCAGGCGATGATCGATAAGGTAAAAGAATATGGACCATTTATTAACATTGGAGAATATTTAGCTTTACCACATGCCCGACCAGAGGAGGGGGTTATTGAAACGGGTATATCTTTTCTGAAGTTAACATATCCAGTAAATCTTTTAGATGACCCTAACCATCCAGTATCTATTTTTATTTGTTTGGCTGCTAGTGATAGTAGTCAACATCTAGAAGCGCTGATGAAATTAACCAAAATTTTATCTAAAAAAGAAAATTTACAAACGTTACTTCAATCATCAAATATTGAAGAAATTAGCTCATTGCTAGAAGGAGTGTAATCATTATGAAAATTTTTGCAGTATGTCAAAGCGGTTTAGGAACAAGTTTTATGGTTCAAATGAATATTGAGTCAGCACTACAAGAATTAGGAGTTGATGTAGAAGATTTTACAGTTGAGCATACCGATTCAGGAAGTGTTAGTGGGGACATGGCTGATTACTTCTTTGCTGAAAAGACTTTGGTTCCTGCTTTATCTAACCTACCAGAGGAAAAGATTATTGCGTTAAATTCTATCATTGATGCTGATGAAATAAAGCAACAAGTCATTAAGATGCTAGATAAAAATGCTATTCCCCATCGGTAATCAAAAAGTAGAGAAGAGGATTCTATTATGAAAAGTGTTTTAAATATATTTGTTTCTATAGTTACTCAACCTGCCATTTTAGTAGCTCTCATTGCTTTAATTGGTTTACTTTTACAAAAGAAAAAATTCTCTGATGTAATGTCAGGGACAATTAAAACAATAGTTGGATTTCTTGTTTTAACAGGTGGTTCAGGGATTTTACAGAATGCCTTGACTCCTTTTGCGAAAATGTTTCAAGTAGCTCTAAATACTCAAGGTGTTGTTCCTAGTAATGAAGCTGTTGTTGCGATTGCTTTACAAGATTATGGAAGTCAAACAGCTTTAATTATGTTGGTTGGAATGATTGTTAATATTCTATTGGCACGCTTTACACGTTTTAAATATTTATTTTTAACAGGTCAAGCTATGATGTATGTTTCTTGTATTACAGCGGTTATTTTGATAAGTGCTGGTATCAAAGCGAATCCTATAGTTATCATACTTGGAGGGTTATTTGAAGGAACGTTACTGACAATCACTCCTGCTCTTTGTCAACCTTTTATGAAAAAAATTACTGGTAATGATCATGTTGCCATGGGACATACAGGAAATATTGGTTATGCTATAGCTGGTTGGATTGGAAAATGGTTTGGTGATAAATCAAAATCTACAGAGGATATGGATGTTCCACAATCATTTAGTTTTCTACGTGATTCAACAGTATCTATTATGTTATTAATGAGTGTCGTTTATGTCATCTTGGCACTGGCAGCTGGCACAGGTTATGTAGAAAAAGAATTGAGTGATGGAACAAGTGCGATTGTTTATGCCATTATTCAAGCAGGAACATTTACGGCAGGATTTGTAGTTGTTCTACAAGGTGTTCGTATGGTACTAGCAGAAATCGTTCCAGCATTTCAAGGTATTGCTAAAAAATGGGTACCAAATTCTAAACCAGCATTGGATGTGCCAATCATCTTTTCTTATGCACCAAATGCAGTATTGATTGGCTTTTTTACTAGTTTTATTGTTGGCACAATTTCAATGTTTATAATGATTGCTCTTCATACTACGGTTATTATTCCAGGTGTAGTTGGACACTTCTTCTGTGGAGCTGCAGCAGGTATTTACGGAAATTCTACTGGTGGTAGAAGAGGAGCTGTTCTTGGCTCTGCTGTTAATAGTTTACTTATAAGTTGGTTACCATTGGCTATTTTACCATTACTTGGTTCCCTTAAAATGGCAGCTTCAACATTTGCTGATACAGATTATCTCATTCCAGGCTATATCTTAGGAAAAATTGGACAATTGGGGTCAGGTGCACTTATTACAGCGATCCTCGCTTTTGTATTTATTGTAATTGTAACAAGTATTATTCTTGATAAACGAACAGATTCTGAAGTGTAAGAAAGGGAATATAATGAAATTTTTCTTAGATACAGCCGATGTTTCGGCGATTAAAAGGATTAATGAACTAGGTGTCGTGGATGGTGTCACGACCAATCCAACGATTATTTCCCGTGAAGGGCGTGATTTTGAGACAGTTATCAAGGACATTTGCCAGATTGTTGACGGTCCCGTATCGGCAGAAGTCACAGGCGTAACAGCTGAAGAAATGATTACTGAAGCGCGTGATATTGCTAAATGGGCAGACAATATTGTGGTCAAAATTCCGATGACAATGGAAGGGTTGAAAGCAGTCAATGTGCTTTCAAAAGAAAACATTAAGACCAACGTCACTCTTATTTTTACGGTATCTCAAGGGCTTATGGCAATCAAAGCTGGTGCAACCTTTATCAGTCCGTTTGTCGGACGTCTGGAAGACATCGGCACAGATGCTTACCAATTGATTTCAGATTTGCGAGAAATCATTGATTGTTATGGCTTTGATACGGAAATCATTGCAGCCAGCATTCGTAATACAGTTCATGTTGAGAACGTTTCGAAACGAGGTGCTCATATTGCGACCATTCCAGATGCTGTTTTTGATAAAATGACCAAACACCCTTTGACGACAAGCGGCATAGAAAAGTTTACTAAAGACTGGGAGATGTTTAACAACAAAGTCGACTTATAATTTGTTTAAAAGGCTAATGATTTATGATATAATAGAATCCGAACAATAATACTAGAAGTCCTTAAAAATAGAAAGGTTTCACTCATGACATTTGATGCTATTGATCAGTTGGCAGTCAATACTGTCCGTACGCTCTCAATTGATGCCATTCAGGCAGCTAATTCAGGTCACCCTGGTCTTCCAATGGGAGCTGCACCTATGGCTTATGTTCTTTGGAATCATGTAATGACTGTTAATCCGAAGACAAGCCGTTCTTGGTCTAACCGAGATCGTTTTGTACTATCTGCAGGACATGGTTCTGCCCTTTTATACAGCCTTCTTCATCTATCAGGTTACAATGTTAGCATTGATGATTTGAAGCATTTCCGTCAATGGGGTTCAAAAACACCAGGTCACCCAGAAGTCAATCATACAGACGGTGTTGAAGCAACAACTGGACCTCTTGGGCAAGGGATTGCCAATGCTGTTGGTATGGCAATGGCAGAAGCTCACTTAGCCGCTAAATTTAACAAACCAGGCTTTAATATCGTTGACCACTACACTTATGCTTTGCATGGTGACGGTTGCTTGATGGAAGGTGTTAGTCAAGAAGCTGCCAGTCTTGCTGGACATCTTAAACTTGGCAAATTAGTCCTTCTTTACGATTCAAACGACATTTCACTTGACGGTCCAACATCAAAAGCTTTCACAGAAGATATCAAAGGTAAATTTGAAGCTTACGGTTGGCAACACATTTTGGTTAAAGATGGTAATGACCTTGAAGCGATTGCTAAAGCTATCGAAGAAGCAAAAGCTGAAACTGAAAAACCATCGATTATCGAAGTGAAAACAATCATTGGTTTCGGTGCTGAAAACCAAGGAACATCAGCTGTTCACGGTGCCCCTCTTGGCGTTGATGGCATTGCTTACGCTAAAAAATCTTACGGTTGGGACTATCCAGCATTCACAGTACCAGAAGAGGTGGCTAAACGCTTTGAAGTTGGTATCAAATTCCGTGGTGAAGCTGCTGAAAATGCATGGAATACGAAATTCCGTGAATACGAAGCTGCTTATCCAGAATTAGCTGCTGAATACAAAGCAGCATTCGCTAACAAACCAGTTGACGTGACACTTGAAGATTTCGAAATCGGGACAAGCCTTGCTAGCCGTTCATCAAGTCAACAAGCTATCCAACAAATCTCAGCACAAGTGCCATCATTCTGGGGTGGTTCAGCTGACCTTTCGGCATCAAACAATACAATGGTCAAAGTAGAATCTGATTTCCAACCAGACAACTACCTTGGTCGTAATATTTGGTTTGGTGTGCGTGAGTTTGCCATGGCAGCTGCCATGAACGGTATTGCTCTTCATGGTGGTACTCGTGTTTACGGTGGTACATTCTTTGTATTCTCAAACTACCTTCTTCCAGCTGTTCGTATGGCTGCTCTTCAACAACTGCCAACCATTTATGTCATGACGCATGATTCCATCGCTGTCGGTGAAGACGGACCAACTCACGAACCAGTTGAACAATTGGCTAGCGTTCGTTCGATGCCTAACCTTAACGTTATCCGCCCTGCTGACGGTAACGAAACAAATGCTGCATGGAAACGTGCTCTTGCTGAAGTTGATCGTCCAACAATGCTCATCTTGACACGTCAAAATCTTCCTGTCCTTGAAGGGACAAAAGAATTGGCAGCAGAAGGTGTTAATAAAGGGGCTTATATCCTTTCAGAAGCAAAAGGTGACCTTGACGGTATCCTGATTGCAACAGGTTCTGAAGTGAAATTGGCGCTTGATACGCAAGCTGCTTTGGAAGCAAAAGGTGTTCATGTTCGTGTGGTGTCAATGCCAGCACAAAACATCTTTGACGAACAAGACGCTGCTTATCAAGAAAGCATTCTTCCAGCTAAGGTTACAAAACGTTTGGCTATCGAAGCTGGTTCAAGCTTTGGTTGGGGCAAATACGTTGGCCTCCAAGGTAAAACTCTGACAATCGATACTTGGGGCGCATCTGCACCAGGCAATAAAATCTTTGAAGAATACGGCTTCACAGTTGATAAGGCTGTCAACCTTTACGAAGCATTGTAATGAATAAGTAACTCCCCCTTCTTGTTTTCAAGGAGGGGTTTTATAATGATTTGACAAATGATAGCTGAAAAGATAAAATAGAATAAAAATGATTTGTATCATTTTAATAGTACAAACGAAATTCTAAAGGGATTTTATGGAAAAGAAGTGCAGGGAATGACACTAAGCAATTAGGAATGCTGATGAAGAGATGCCCCTTCGTCAAGATAACGATTTGTCAAAAATCTTACTTTCTGCGTCAAATGAGGTGATTAGGTCTTGAGATGCTGGGTTGAGTGCTCTTCACCTTGACCGTCAGCTAAATCCTGTATAGTACAAGGCATGATTTTTCGCTGCCAAAGGGAGCAAAATCATTGAAACAGTTGACACAGGGATTTGTTGCGGATTTTCAAAAGAGCAATGCATTTCAAAATGGATAAAACCATTTAAAACCATTATAGGAGAATAAGGAGAGGAGTTTGAGATGATTCGATTTGATCATGTTTCAAAGTTATATGGTGATAAGGAAGCGCTAAGTGATGTTAATATGACCATTGCTAATGGCGAAATTTTTGGTTTGATTGGGCATAATGGTGCAGGAAAGACAACGACGATTAGCATTTTAACCTCAATCATTGAAGCGAGCTATGGCGAGGTATATGTTGATGAGCTACCTCTTTCTGAACACCGTGATGACATCAAAAAACGCATTGGTTACGTGCCTGATTCACCTGATATTTTCCTGAATTTAACGGCGATAGAATACTGGCATTTTTTAGCTAAGATTTATGACGTTGATGCTAAGCTAGCTGATGAACGGATTGAACGATTGTCGCATTTGTTTGACATTGGGGAAAATAGCAATGATTTGATTGAGCATTTTTCACACGGTATGCGTCAAAAAGTGATTCTCATTGGTGCTCTTCTGTCAAATCCAGATATTTGGATTTTAGATGAACCGCTGACAGGGCTTGACCCACAAGCGTCTTTTGATTTGAAAGAAATGATGAAAGAGCATGCGCATGCTGGCAATACGGTTCTTTTCTCGACACATGTTCTTGCTGTTGCGGAGCAACTCTGCGATCGTATTGGGATTTTAAAAGATGGCAAGTTGATTTTTATCGGAACCTTAGCTGAATTAAAAGCTAATCACCCTGATAAAGATTTGGAAACCATTTATCTTGACTTAGCAGGGCGTAAAGCAAAAGAGGAGGGCTAGGCGTATGAATTGGTCAACAGTTTGGGAGCTAATCAAGATTAATATCCTCTATTCCAACCCACAGTCTGTCACGGCGGCAAAGCGCAAGCAAGAACGCAAACCCAGCAAAGGTTTTTCGGCTTATAAGAGTGTAATGCACCAGCAAATTCTCCTCAGCCTTTTGTTTGCGGTTATCTACATTTTTATATATGCTGATATAGATTTCAGTCATTTTCCAGGTTATTTCTCTTTTTACATAGCGATTTTCGTTATCATGGCAACTCTAAATGCTTTTTCAGCTATGTATAGCATTTTTTATGAGAGCGATGATGTTCGGCTTTATGCCCACTTGCCGATTAAATCGAGTGAACTGTATGTGGCAAAAGTGATTTCCAGTTTTGGTATGGGCATTACATTTTTAATGCCACTGTTGTCCTTGTTTTTTATCGCCTACTGGCAAATAGCAGGGCTTGTACTAGCGATTCCCTTGACAATTGTCTTCTTTTTTATTTTATTTGCGTCTGTGATTTTAGTGGCACTTTATCTTAATAGTTTTGTGGGAAAAATCATTCTTCGCAGTCAGCACCGAAAAATCATCTCGACTATTCTCATGTCTATTTCAACGATTGGAGCAGTTGGAGCCATTTTTTACATGAATGTCATCAATGGTCAAAAGGAGGATTATGATGATCTTGAGCTTACAGACCATGCCGTGTTGCCTTATTTTCGTGGTTTTTATGATGTGGTTAAAGCACCATTTCAATCAGCGGCTGTCCTTAATTTTTGGCTTCCTTTGTTACTCATTTCGATTTTAGCAGTTGGGGCTATCAAGTACTTGATGCCAACCTATTACAAAGAAGTTCTTTATGCTAAGCCTAAAACTAAGCCGAAACCAAAAGCATCAGTAGCCTCTCAAAAAGCGTTGAAAGGTAAATCGTTGAGAACGATGATGATTCGTCACCATATGTCAACATTACAAAATGCGACCTTGCTGATACAAACTTATCTATCGCCTTTGATTTATGTGGTGATTGTTATCACACCGAGTGTGACAAATGGGGTTAGTTTGGCTGATGTGCCGAATGCTTATTTTGGTGTGGCAATGCTTATCGGAATTGTTCTGGGAAGTTTTTGTAGCACCCCAAGCTCATTTGTTGGGGTTGGGATTTCATTAGAAAAAGAAAATCTGACCTTCTTTAAAGCGTTACCAATCAATTTCAAGGAATTTCTTGTTCAAAAATTTTTAACGCTGGTAGGACTCCAAGCACTTGTTCCAGCTATCCTGTCTTTATTAGTGGGCTTGTTTGTCTTAAAAGCGCCACTAATGTTGGTTAGTTTCTTTATCCTAGGACTTCTTGCCAGTATCTTGCTTCAGGGACAACTGATGTATCGCCGTGATTTTAAGTGTCTTGATTTAAAATGGCAAGATGTGACCCAACTTTTTAACCGTCACGCAGGACAATGGCTGACTCTTGCTATTTTCCTAATGGCCTTAGTAGTAGGTGGAGGTCTAGGGGTAGGTACATTTTTACTCGGAGCGCTACTCAAAGATGTTCTGTTGGCGAATGTTTTGTTTGCAATACTGGCTGTTTTGATAGGAATCGTTTCTCAACTAGTGATTTACCACACATTTTGGAAAAAGTTATAAAAAAACTCTCCCCAAGTTATTTTGAGGAGAGTTTAGGAGCGGAATTTTTCCGCTTTTTTATTTCTCTAATTCTAAAATCAAATCACCAGTTTGGCTAAATTGATTGTCGTATTTAGTGATGTGATGATAACTAGAACTGTTTGTGATGATGACCATTGTTTGACAAGAGTAGCCCGCGTTTTCAATAGCTACTTTATCAAATGATATTAATTTGTCACCTTTTGTGACGGAATCTCCTTGCTTAACAAAGGCTTTAAATCCTTCTCCCTTGAGATCTACGGTATTGATACCAATATGAATGAGAATCTCCGCTCCCTTGTCTGAGACAAGTCCAATAGCATGTTTAGTTGGAAAAAGAGTTGCGATAGTGCCATCAAATGGGGCATAGACATCGCTTGCTTCTGGTAAGATAACAACACCATCTCCCATAACTTTTGATGCAAAGACGTCATCTTCCGCTTTTTCAATAGGGAGAACTTCACCAGTCAATGGAGAGCTGACTTCTTGACCTGTAATGACAGGAGCTTGTGTTGTATCAAGGTTGTCAGTAGTTTCTTCTTTTTCAAAGTGTTTGGCAAGGACAAAGGTAATAATAGCAGTTGAAATGATGCTAATAACAATAGCAATGATAATATTGTAAAAATAAGTCATTGTGTTATCCCCAATATAGAGAAGAACTGCTGGAAGTCCAGAAGAACCAGTCGCAAATCGGTGAGCATGTGTTAAACCAGCATAAAGACCACCAAGTCCTCCACCAATCATGGAAGCAATCAATGGGTAGCGTTTTGGTAGATTAACACCATAAAGAAGAGGTTCGGTAATGCCCATGTAGGCTGTGATAGAACCAGGGATGGCTGTTTCTTTGGTTGTTTTATCCTTTGTTACGAAAGCAACGACTGCACCAGCTGTTGCTTGTGCCATATTTGAACAGACACAGCCAGGACCAAAGATTGAGTCATAACCTAGTTGAGACAGTTGCATGATTCCAAGTGGGGCAACACCGTTATGGATACCAAACATCACCATAATTGGCAAGAATGTTCCAATGATTAAAGCAGGTGCCCAGCTGGCATTTTCTGCTAAGAATGTGAAAACATAAGCTAAGTAATTTCCGACAATGGCTCCAATTGGCCCAAGAACTGAGAAGGCTAATGTGCCCATGATAAGGAAAGTGAGCATGGGTACAAAAACAAGGTTAACTGATTTTGGAATGTGTTTGTTTAAGAATTTCTCAACATAAGATTGGACAAAAATGATGAGAATAATAGGGATAACACTTGACCCATAACTTGCTAGTGTCAATGGAATGACGTTAAAAAAGTGGACAGCGTCTCCAGCAGTCACCAGCGCCGACCAATTTGGGTGTAACAGCATGGCAGCGACACCTGCAGCTAAAATAGGGTTGCATTTGAGTTTTTGTGCCTGAGTAAAGGCAATGAGAATTGGTAAGAAGTAAAACACACCATCTGCAAAGACATTAAGCATGTAATAGGTTTGTGAATCAGTGGTGATGACATTGAAAACGACAAGAAGTGCTAAAACAGCCTTTACCATACCAGCCCCAGAAAGTGCGGGGATGATGGGTTGGAAAGTTCCTGCGACAAAATCAATGATAGTATCAAAAATGCCTTTTTTCTCTTGGCTAGTAGTATCTTGTGATAGTTCAACGAGCTTTTCAATTTCTTCAAAGACATCTGCAACGTGTGTTCCAATGACGATTTGGTATTGTCCAGCATTGATAATAACCTTTGTGACGCCGTTGAGCTTTTCAAGAGCTTTAGTATCAGCTTTTAGGTTATCAACAAGCGTAAAGCGTAGTCGTGTTTGACAATGGTAAACGTTAGCAACATTTTCTTTACCACCAACTAAGGCAATGATTTGGCTAGCCAATGTTTGATAGTCTTTTGACATAATCTGATCTCCCTTTTGTTTTTTTCGAGATAAGATTATCACAGCCAAAAAGCCCTTTCAAGACCTTGGCGATGGTATGGCAAAAGGTTTCATTTTGAAGATGGTAGCGTTTTAAAAAATGGCATTTTATTTCACGTTAGCTAGGCTTATCTTGACGTCCAGTCTCTAGAAGCTCTGTCATCTTTTGTTTATAGGCTAGGTTTCTATCATAGTCTAATGAAAAATAAGTTGCGTAGAGGATATTGAGCATAAATAAGATTGACTCTTCTGAAGCAAAGCCTGAAATTTTTCCAACGATTTGCTCTCGTCCAGAAATGAGAAGCGCAAAGTCACAAAATTGTGCCAATGGTGATTTTTCTTGACTGGTGATAGCAAGTGTTGTCACATTGCAATCGCTAAGATAGTCCAGTAAATGAGGTGGAAATTGAACAAGTTGACCAGAGTAGGAAATCAAAATCGCTAAATCTTCAGATGTTAAGGATAGCGAAGTCAAACCCATTTCGTCATTACGTGGCACTTCAATAATTTTCCCAATGCCAGCCATACGTCGTCGGAAAACTTCGGCTAAAATATTATTAGGACTGATACCAAAAATGGCGACACGTTTTGCTTTTTTGATGGAATAGGTCGCTTGTGTTAGTCGAGCATCATCTAGTAGAGCTAAGCTATCCTCGATACTTGCTATTTGAAGTTGTGCAATCTTTCTTGCTAAGGTCAAATGATTATCGTTTTTGGTAAAGGGAATATCTGGGTCAACATCAGAAAAATAATGATTCTCTTGATGGATTTCTTCCATCAGGGGTACTAAAAATGCTTTCCAGCCCGAAAATCCCAAAGATTTAGCAAAGCGAACAAGAGATGATTTTGAAATATAGGCTTGATTTTGAATAGCATCTAGTGTTAAATGAGCTAACTCTGTTTTATGAGTCAAGATAAAGTTTGCAATGTCTTTTTTGGAATCTTTGCGTGTCTGAGCGAGAACCTCAATATCTTGTAATAGTGTCATAAAAAATCCTTCCTGATGAAATTTTGTTTCAGCTTTTTCTAGCCGACTTAACGTTAAATGAAACCTTTTGCCAAGTTGGTTAGGGCTCCTTGAAGTCGTTTTCCAGAAATGCTAAAGTAATTTTAAACTATTATAACATGCGGAGGGGACAATGGTTTTATCAGAAGATTTTTTATGGGGCGGTGCTACGGCAGCCAATCAAGCTGAAGGTGGTGTCTTAGAAGGTGGTCGTGGCTTGTCAAATGTTGATTTATTACCTATTGGAAAAGACAGAGCCACAATTTCTAGTGGTGAAATAGAACATTTAGAGTGGGATGAACATCATTTTTATCCTGCCAAAGAAGCTATTGACATGTACCATCATTATAAAGACGATATTAAATTATTTGCAGAGCTTGGTTTCAAGGTTTATCGTATGTCAATTTCGTGGACTCGTATTTTTCCAAATGGAGATGATGAGACGCCAAATCAGGCAGGGCTTGATTTCTACCGTGGTATTTTTGAAGAATTGAAAAAGTATGGTATTAAACCTCTTGTGACTTTGGCACATTTTGATGTACCAGTCAGTTTAATTAAACGTTATGGTGGTTGGCGTGATCGTCATTTAGTAGATGCCTATGTCCGTTATGCGCAAACGGTGATGACAGCTTATAAAGGCTTGGTCAATTATTGGCTAACATTCAATGAAATTAATATCCTGATTCATAGTCCCTTTGTAGGTGGTGGGCTTATTTTTAAAGAAGGAGATCATAAGAAACAACTCATGTATCAAGCAGCTCATCATCAATTAGTCGCCTCAAGTTTGGTGACTAAAATGGCACACGCTATTGATTCTGAAAATCAAATTGGCTGTATGTTAGCAGGTGGTATGCATTATCCTTATTCTTGTCGTCCAGAAGATTACAAGGAAGCTATTGATAGTGATCGTAAGAATTACTTCTTTATTGATGTTCAAGCGCGTGGTTATTATCCAAATTATGCGAAAAAAATGTTTGAACGTGAACAGATTGAGTTGGAGATGTTAGATGGTGATTTAGAGTGTTTGAAAAATACGGTTGATTTTGTTTCTTTCTCTTATTATTCATCGCGTACAGTAAGTGGTTTTGAAGAGGATTATGAAACAACAACTGGCAACCTTTTCCGCTCGATAAAAAATCCTAATTTAGAGTCAACAGAATGGGGCTGGCAAATTGATCCGTTGGGGTTACGTAATGCCTTAAATCAGCTTTATGACCGTTATCAAAAGCCATTATTCATTGTCGAAAATGGTCTTGGTGCTAAGGATGTCCCTGATGAAAATGGGTATGTGGCAGATGATTATCGTATTGATTATATGCGCAGGCACATTATTGCTTTAAGAGAGGCTGTTGACATCGATGGTGTTGAGTTAATGGGCTACACCAGCTGGGGCTGTATTGATTTGATTTCAGCCAGTACAGGTCAAATGAGTAAACGTTACGGTTTTATCTATGTTGACCGAGATGACGCAGGTCAGGGCACTTTACGTCGCAGTAAGAAAAAATCATTTGACTGGTATAAACAAGTCATTGCTTCAAATGGTGAGATTCTATAGCAAAATAATAAGCAAACAGGAGGTGATAGGTATGATGAAAAAAGTTCATAAGGCATGGAAGGTTTTAATGGTTCTTTGCGGACTGGCAGCAGCCTCTGTGGGAATCTCCATCAATACTTCTGGGGTGTTTTATTCAGTAGTGGCTGATGACTTAGCCTTATTACGAGGAGCATTTGCCTTTCACATGACTATTTTCTCCTTAGTCACAGCTGTCAGTGCCTTATTGGTTCCTAGATTTTTAAGAAAGATTCCTTTTAAAGTCTTGTTGACCATCTCAGTTGTAGTGGCTGTCATGAGTACAGCTTTCATGGCAGTTTCGACACAATTGTGGCAATTTTATTTACTAGGAGCTATTCGAGGTTTTAGTACGGGAATGTTCTCAATTGTGACCATTACAACAGTGATTAATCATTGGTTTATTGATAAAAATGGTTTGGCGACTAGTATTGCTTTGACTTTTTCAGGGATTATGGGAGCTATTTTTTCGCCTGTTTTTTCAGCCATTATTGCGGTAGCTAGTTGGCAGACGGCATATCTGATTGAGGCTTTGCTGCTCTTTTGTTTGTGCTTACCAGCCATTTTATATCCTTTTGCCATCCAGCCTGAAGCTTCAAATGCTAGAGCTTATGGGGCTAAAAGACTATCGTCACCAACCTCCGCCAACTTGGGCGATAAGCGGGTTCTTACGCTTGCATTGATTCTCATCATGTCTTTTGGTGTGATGGTTAGTTTTGTTTCAAGTATGACACAGCATTTACCTAGTTATGCGAAAACGCTTGCCTCATCGGCAACAGTTGGTGCTAGTCTCTTATCGATGGGAATGTTTGGCAATATCATCTCAAAATTAATCATGGGTTTTTTAAGTGATAAAATAGGGGCGATTAAGTCAAGTTTACTATTATTGTTAGCAAATAGTTTAGGGACAATTTTGCTTTTAGTGACGAGAAGCCCTGTTTTATTGTTATTAGCAGCTTTGCTTTTTGGCGCTTGTTATGGATTGGGTGCCGTATCCCTTCCCTTACTAACACAGCTGATGTTTGGGAAAAGTGGCTATACTAAAACATTTCCACTTGTCTCTTTTGTGAGTAATATAGGAGCAGCAACTGCTTTTTCAATTATTGGTTATAGTTATGATTTTACCCGAAGTTACACACCGGCTCTTATATTTATTGTGGCTCTCCTGTTCTTGAGTATGTTATCCCTGATTGTCATCCATTACCTTATGATAAGGCCTAAATAGAAAGAAGGAAAAAATGATTCGATTTAGTAAAGATGGGCAAGCAATGCCCGAAAAGACCGTTCCCATTTCGCAAAAAGCGTTTGAGAAGATTGACCATACAGATGTTTATTGGCTAGGAAATGCAAGTATTCTCATCAATAGTCGAGGGACAATTATTGTAATTGATCCGATTTTAGATCATTTTGATATGCCACTATTAATTGATCTGCCAATTGCCTCAACAGATATCCCGCAGGTTGATGCGCTGTTGATTTCGCATATTGATAACGATCACCTGAGTTTTGGAACATTAGGAAATATCAAGGCTGTTACCAAGTCTTTTCACGCTCCAGCTTATGTATCAGATGTTATGAAAAAAGAGGGCTTTGAGACGCAAGAACACGCTGTTGGAGAAAGTTTCGCCATTGAAGATATCATCATCACAACAACTCCGACACGCCACAATTGGCAAAATGAATCTCCAAAATATCAGTATCGCCAGTGGCAAGAAGATGAATATGTGGGATATTGGATTGAAACGCCAGATGGCACGATTTGGTTACCAAGTGATAGCCAATTGTTACCAGAACATTTGACAATGCCACAGCCTGATATGATTCTGTTTGATTTTAGTGACAACGATTGGCATATTACTTATGAGGGGGCGATAAAGGAAGCCAATACTTATCCCAAGGCAGACTTGCTTTGCATTCACTGGGGGTCTATTGATGCGGCAAGTTGGAGCACTTTTAATGGTAATCCCAATGATTTAATGAGGGATGTCGTTAATCCTAAACGTGTTCATGCGTTAGATGTGGGAGCTAAGCTTAGACTAACGAAAAAATAGGTTTCCTATCTCGTTTTAGCATTAGCATGAACAGAGTCAAATGGTTTATGATAGGCTATTGAATCACTGGATATCAGCTTGTCTGAAAATCTTATTGATTTCGTCATAAAGCTAATAAAAACAGTTCCTCGGAACTGTTTTTTAGTGTATAATAGGCATATGAAACGTAATTTTGAAACTGTTAATCGACTGGTGATAAAAATCGGGACAAGCTCGCTTGTCATGCCAAATGGCAAAATTAATCTTGAAAAAATTGACCAACTAGCTTTTGTTATCTCTAGCTTGATGAATAAAGGAAAAGATGTTATTTTGGTGTCATCTGGTGCCATGGGATTTGGCCTCAATGTGTTAAATATGGACAAACGTCCGACAGAAATGGCACGTCAGCAGGCGGTATCAAGCGTTGGGCAGGTTGCCATGATGAGCCTTTATTCGCAAATCTTTTCGCATTATCAGACAGAAGTTAGTCAGCTGTTGATTACACGTGATGTTATTGAATATCCTGAAAGCTTGGAAAATTTCACTAATGCTTTTGAAATGTTATTAACAATGGGAATTGTGCCAATCGTTAACGAAAACGATGCCATTAGTGTTGATGAAATGGACCACACGACAAAATTTGGTGATAATGACCGACTTTCAGCGATTGTAGCCAAGGTAACCAAAGCAGATTTGTTAATCATGTTATCAGATATTGACGGACTTTACGATAAAAATCCAACTATCTATGATGATGCCAAACTTCGCAAACACGTTACTGAAATTACGGACGACATCATTAAATCAGCGGGCGGTGCTGGAAGTAAATTTGGCACGGGAGGCATGCTCAGCAAGATTAAGAGTGCTCAAATGATTTTTGACAATAACAGTCAGATGATTTTGATGAACGGTGCCAATCCGCGTGATATTCTAAAAGCTTTAGAAGGCGCTAATATTGGAACCTGGTTTTCACAAGTAAATTAAAAGGAGGACCAAAGATGGGCTATATTGATGAATTAGGTAAAGATGCTAAAGTAGCTAGTCAAAGTCTGGTAAAGCTTGGAACGGCTGAAAAAAATCAGATTTTAGGACAAGTTGCAACAGCTTTACTTGCAGAGACAGACGATATTTTGGCTGAAAATGCACGTGATGTTGAGCAAGCACAGAGAAACGGTATTTCGCCTGTTATGGTTGACCGTTTGCGCCTAGATGCTAAGCGTATTGAGGGGATTGTTGAGGGCGTCCGTCAAGTTGCGGATTTGCAAGACCCGATTGGTCAGGTTGTCCGTGGTTATACCAATCTTGATGGCTTGAAAATCGTTCAAAAACGTGTACCCCTTGGTGTGATTGCCATGATTTTTGAAAGCCGTCCCAATGTATCGGTTGATGCTTTCAGCCTTGCTTTTAAAACAAGTAATGCTATTATTTTGCGTGGTGGTCGCGATGCCATTCATTCGAACACAGCCCTTGTGACGGTTATCCGAAAAGCTCTTGCTAAAGCAGGTGTTGATGAAAACGTCGTCCAGCTTGTTGAGAACACTAGCCATGCCGTCGCTGAAGAACTAATGCAAGCTGTTGATTATGTTGATGTTCTTATTCCACGTGGCGGAGCTCGTTTAATTCAAACGGTTAAAGAAAAATCAAAAGTTCCTGTTATTGAAACAGGTGTCGGAAATGTTCACATTTACGTTGATGATTCGGCTGACCTTGATATGGCAACGAAGATTGTGATTAATGCTAAAATGCAACGTCCAAGTGTTTGTAATGCTGCAGAAAGCTTGCTTGTTCACAAAGCGGTAGCAAAAACATTCTTACCACAGTTAGAAGAAGCAATCACCAAAGTCCATGCTGTGGAGTTTCGTGCAGATGATAAAGCACTAGCTATTTTCAAAAAGGCAGTAGCAGCCACAGATGAGGATTACGGTACAGAATTTTTAGATTATGTCATGTCTGTCAAATTGGTTGATTCTGTTGATGACGCTATTGATTGGGTGAATCATTACACGACTCATCATTCGGAAGCGATTATCACCAAAGACCTTGAACACGCTGAACGTTTCCAAGATGAAGTGGATGCGGCTGCGGTTTATGTCAATGCCTCAACACGCTTCACAGACGGTTTTGTCTTTGGCTTGGGTGCAGAAATTGGTATTTCAACACAAAAAATGCATGCGCGTGGTCCAATGGGCTTGGAAGCTTTGACAAGCACAAAATTTTACATTAATGGTAAAGGACAAATTCGAGAATAAAGACTTATTCTTATGCAGATAATAGCTATTACTATCTAAAATACCACCAAAAGCTTGATATTATCAGCTTTTGGTTTTTGTATTTCTGGTGGAGGTTTTAAGGAAGAATCTTGTAATTTATGATATAATGAAAGGTATGACAACAGATTTTTATCATATTACAGTGCTTCTGCATGAAACCGTTGATATGCTTGCTATCAAGCCTGATGGTGTCTATGTAGATGCAACGCTTGGTGGAGCGGGGCACAGCGAGTACCTGCTTTCTAAGCTTGGACCGACTGGTCATCTTTACGCCTTTGACCAAGACCAGACGGCTATTGATAATGCCCAAATTCGTTTAAAAGACTATATTGAAAAAGGACAGGTCACTTTTATCAAGGATAATTTCAGAAACCTAGCTTCTAATTTGCTAGCTCATGGTGTAACTGAAATTGATGGTATTTTGTATGACCTGGGGGTGTCAAGCCCACAATTGGATGAGCGTGAGCGAGGCTTTTCGTATAAAAAAGATGCGCTATTGGACATGCGTATGAATCGTGATCAAGACTTGTCAGCTTATGATGTGGTTAACACTTATGCTTATCATGACTTGGTTCGTATTTTTTTCAAGTATGGTGAGGACAAATTCTCAAAACAAATTGCACGTAAAATTGAGCAGGCGCGAAAAGTTAAGCCGATTGAGACAACGACAGCATTAGCAGAAATTATTAAATCTGCTAAGCCTGCTAAGGAACTCAAGAAAAAAGGCCATCCTGCAAAACAGATTTTCCAAGCCATTCGTATTGAAGTCAACGATGAGCTCGGTGCGGCAGATGAGTCTATCCAACAAGCTATTGAGTTATTGGCAGTTGATGGGCGCATTTCAGTGATTACTTTCCATTCTTTGGAAGACCGTTTGACAAAACAATTATTCAAAGAAGCCTCTACCGTAGATGTGCCGAAAGGGTTGCCTTTTATTCCTGAGGATATGCAACCTAAGCTTGCTTTGGTTAATCGAAAACCTATTTTGCCAAGCGAAGAAGAGTTAGCAGTCAATAATCGTTCTCACTCAGCCAAGCTCCGTGTGGCTAGAAAGGTTCGTAACTAATTATGACAGATAAACATCGTAACGAAGCTATTTCTAATGCGCTTAAAAGACGGATTAGAAAATTTTCGAGAATTGAAAAAGTTTTTTATGGTTCTATTATTTTGACGGCTATTACCATGGCTGTTAGTATTATTTACCTACAGAGCCGTAATCTACAAGTGCAACAAGAAATCACAAATCTTAATAGTCAGATAAGTGATATGCAGACAGATTATGATAATGCTAAACAAGAGGTTAACGAATTAACAAGTCGTGACCGTATTGAACAAATAGCAGAAAATGCAGGCTTGACTAGCCAACAGGATAATATTAAACAGGTGGAGTAAAAATAGTCTATGAAGAAATTAATGAACCGTTTTTTAGACTATGTGGTAAAGGATAGACGAACGCCCAACAAAAACCGTGAGCGTGTTGGCCAGAATTTGATGATTCTGGCGGTCTTCCTTTTCTTTGTGTTTGTTATCAATTTTGCCATTATTATTGGGACAGACACAAAGTTCGGACACAATTTGTCAACAGAAGCGTCAGAAGTTTATCAACAGACAGTAACCGTTCAGGCTAAACGTGGTACGATTTATGACCGTAATGGTGTTGCTCTTGCGGAGGATTCAACAACTTACAGTATCTATGCCATTATTTCAACATCTTATGTTTCATCAACAGGTGAAAAGCTTTATGTCAAAAAATCTCAGTATGAGAAGGTGGCAGAGATTTTAAATGAACAGCTTGGAATTGACAAGGATGAAGTGCTGAGTCAGCTAAAACAAGATGGGCTTTTCCAAGTTTCTTTCGGAAGTTCAGGATCTGGGCTGTCCTATAGCACAAAAACAGCAATTGAAACAGCCATGGACGATGCTGGTATCAAGGGGATTGGCTTTACGTCGACACCAGGACGCATGTATCCAAACGGTGTTTTTGCTTCGCAATTCCTCGGGCTAGCCCAACTAAAAGAAAATAACGATGGCACATCAAGCCTTGTTGGCATATCAGGTCTTGAGGCGTCTCTCAATGATATTTTATCAGGAACAGATGGCAAAGTAACCTATCAAAAAGATAAGAATGGTAATCTCTTACTTGGTACCGAAACAACAGTTAAACAAGCTGTCGATGGGAAAGACGTTTACACAACACTTTCTGAACCATTGCAATCTTACTTGGAATCTCAAATGGATATCTTCCAAAATGAAGCACAAGGAACGTATGCTAGTGCCACAGTTGTTAATGCAAAAACAGGTGAAATTTTAGCAACGACACAACGCCCAACCTATAATGCCCAAACCTTGGATGGCTATAATGAGGATAATTTGAAGACATGGAATACCCTGCTCTATCAGAACTATTATGAACCAGGGTCAACTATGAAAGTTATGACCCTTGCTTCGGCAATTGATGACGGTGTTTTCAATCCTAATGAGGTTATTTCAACAATCAATGGTATTACGGTGGCGGATACGACAATCAATGACTGGAATGTCAACGAAGGAATGACATCGGTTCAGTACCTAACCTATGCTCAAGGCTTTGCATGGTCAAGTAATGTTGCTATGACTAGCCTTGAACAAAAAATGGGGAATGATAAGTGGCTCACTTATCTGTCGCGTTTCAGATTTGGTTATCCGACCCGTTTTGGGATGTTAAATGAAGACAGTGGTTTATTGCCATCTGATAATGAGGTATCGGTTGCCATGAGCTCATTTGGTCAAGGGATTGGTGTGACACAAGTGCAAATGTTGCGTGCCTTTACAGCTATCTCTAATGGAGGTGTCATGCTAGAGCCGCAATTCATTAGTCAGATTTACGATCCAAATACGAATTCAGCACGTGTAGCCTCATCAGAAGTTGTTGGTAATCCTGTTTCAGAAGATGCTGCGGATCAGACGCTGGATTACATGGTAACTGTTGGTACTGATTCGCAATATGGTACCTTGTATAACAGCACAACAGGTCAACCATATATCCAAGTTGGGGATTATTCCGTTGCTGTCAAATCTGGTACTGCCCAAATTGCTGCCTCAGCTGAAGATGGAGGTGGGTACTTAACAGGGGAAAACGATTATATTTATTCAGTGGTTGCAATCGTACCGTCAGACGATCCTGAATTTATTATGTATGTAACGCTTCAACAACCATCGGAGGGCTTTAGAGCGATGTATTGGCAAGATGTTGTCAATCCAGTGCTCGAAAGAGCGATGATGATTAAAGATACCTTGACGAGTACAGCAGTAACAGGTACTGATACAGAGACCGAATATACACTAAAAGATTATATCGGTGAAAGCCCAGGGGATACAGCTCAAGAACTTCGTGATAACCTTGTGCAACCAGTTATTGTTGGTTCAGGTAGCAAGATTAAGAAAATGTCTAAGAAAGTCGGTAGCAACCTTTCTGCTAATGAGCAAATATTGCTTTGGACAGGTGATCTTGAAACAGTGCCAGATATGTATGGTTGGACGAAAGAAAATGTTGAAAAATTTGCTAAATGGACTGGCATTACGATAACTTTTAAGGGTTCTGATTCGGGAACAGTCACGAAACAAAGTGTCGAATCCGAAACAGATATCGACGGTGTTAAAAAAATTACAATTACTCTAGGAGAATAAACTAAGATGTTTTTAAGTTTAATCGCAGGTATTGTCGCTTTTGTGTTGACAGTATTTGCCATGCCCCACTTTATCCGTATTTACCAAATCAAGAAAATCGGTGGGCAACAAATGCACGAGGATGTCAAACAACATTTGGCTAAAGCTGGTACTCCAACCATGGGAGGAACAGTTTTTCTAACAGTCGGAATCCTTGTTAGCCTCATTTTTAGCTTGTTTGTCGAAAAGCAAAACGGTGCTTCAATGGGAGCAACGGCAGGCATTCTTTTGGTGGTTCTCATTTATGGGATTATTGGTTTTCTTGATGATTTTTTGAAAATCTTTAAACAAATTAATGAAGGCTTGACACCTTGGCAAAAAATGAGCTTGCAAATTATTGGTGGCTTGATTTTCTATTTCGTTCATGTCCGTCCAAGCGGAACAGATGATTTAAATGTCTTTGGTTTTGACTTTCATCTTGGTATTCTATACGTTTTCTTTGTGCTTTTCTGGGTGGTTGGTTTTTCAAACGCCGTTAATTTGACAGACGGTATTGATGGTTTGGCTTCTATTTCAGTTGCTATCAGCTTGCTTGCCTATGGAATCATTGCCTTTGCTCAACGACAATTTGATATCTTGTTGATTATCGTGACAATGATTGGTGCTTTGTTTGGCTTCTTTGTCTTTAACCATAAACCTGCCAAGGTCTTTATGGGTGATGTGGGAAGTCTGGCTTTAGGAGCAATGCTTGCAGCGATTTCTATTGCACTTCGCCAAGAGTGGACTTTGTTAATCATTGGTATCGTTTATGTCTTTGAAACAAGTTCAGTCATGCTTCAAGTGTCCTATTTCAAATACACGAAGAAAAAATATGGTGAAGGGCGTCGTATTTTCCGCATGACACCATTCCATCATCATTTGGAACTTGGTGGTTTGACAGGAAAATCAGAAAAATGGTCAGAATGGAAAGTTGATGCTTTCTTATGGAGCATTGGCGCTATTGCAAGTATTGTGACCTTGATTGCACTTTACGCATTTTAATCAATGAACGAGTTGGGTTTTCCAGCTCGTTTTGATTCTAAATTACAGTGGACTTTGCTTTAATCCCTTTTCTTTTAATGGTATAATAGGCAAGAATGAAACATTGCCTAGTTGCTTTGGCTAGGGATTAATGCTTAAGTAATATAGAGAATGTTTCAAGTGAAACGTGATGAGATAAGAAATTGAGGTAAAACATGTCTTTTAACGATTTTAATTTTAAGCCCTACATTCGCAAGGCACTTGCAGAGCTTCAATTCACAAATCCGACAGAGGTGCAAGAAAAGTTAATTCCCCTTGTGCGTTCTGGTCGTGATTTGGTTGGAGAATCTAAAACTGGTTCAGGAAAAACGCACACTTTCTTATTGCCGATTTTTGAAAAATTAGATGAAAACAGCAATAATGTTCAGGTGGTTATCACAGCACCAAGCCGTGAGTTGGCAACACAAATTTATCAAGCAAGCAAACAAATTGCTGAAAAATCTGAAACAGAAATTCGTGTGGCAAATTACGTTGGTGGTACAGATAAATTACGTCAAATTGAAAAACTGAAATCAGCTCAGCCACACATTGTCATTGGGACACCTGGTCGTATCTATGATTTGGTCAAATCAGGTGATTTGGAAATTTATAAAGCTCATACCTTTGTTGTTGATGAAGCTGATATGACGCTTGATATGGGATTCCTTGATACGGTGGATAAGATTGCAGGGACATTGCCAAAAGATGTTCAAATTTTGGTTTTCTCAGCGACTATTCCACAAAAATTGCAACCCTTCTTGAAAAAATATTTGACAAATCCAGTCATGGAAAAAATCAAGACAAGGACTGTTATCGCAGATACAATTGATAATTGGTTGGTTTCAACTAAAGGACGTGATAAAAATGCACAAATCTTGGAAATCACTAAAGCCTTAAATCCATATCTTGCCATGATTTTTGTAAACACAAAAGAACGTGCAGATGAGTTGCATAGCTATCTTGTGTCAAATGGATTGAAAGTGGCAAAAATTCACGGCGCTATTCCCCCACGTGAACGTAAACGCACCATGAACCAAATCAAAAAATTGTCATACGAATACATTGTGGCGACAGATTTGGCAGCGCGGGGGATTGATATTGAAGGAGTGAGTCATGTTATCAATGATGCTATTCCGCAAGATTTATCATTCTTTGTGCACCGTGTTGGACGTACAGGACGTAATGGTTTAAATGGTATTGCGATTACACTTTACAAACCAAGTGACGATTCTGATATTCGTGAACTTGAAAAAATGGGGATTAAATTTATCCCCAAAATGCTTAAAAACGGTGAATTTCAAGATACTTACGACCGTGACCGTCGAGCTAACCGCGAAAAATCTTACCAAAAATTAGATACTGAAATGATTGGTTTGGTTAAAAAGAAAAAGAAAAAAATCAAACCAGGCTATAAGAAGAAAATCCAGTGGAAAGTTGATGACAAACGCAAACGTGAACGTCGTGCCGCTAATCGTGCCAAAGGACGTGCCCAACGTAAAGCAAGAAAACAAACTTTCTAAGGTTCACACGGCCGTGCTGATAGTTGTGCCTTGTCTATCTAGTTGTCATCAGCAGCTTCTTGTGTGGTAAAGGAGCCTTACTTGCACTTGTGCATTGACGGCGATTTTTTGGATGCTTGCTTGGTAAGTTAGATTTCCACTCAGCAATAACTCCTCCAGCCTGTTGCAATCGTTGCCAAGTGGCCTCTAATTGCTTGTTCTGCCCCTTATTTGCGATTACGTTTCGTATCGTTCAAGAAACAATGACACTGGATTAGTCAAGCTAGCCTATGTTAGATTATCAATAAAGCGATTAAGGCTTTTTAGCCTTAGACCGTCTTTTCTTGGTATTTTCTGCGTCTGATTTCTTTTTGATTTTAACTTTCAAGTTAAGTGGTCTTGGTTGGTCTTGTCAAGAAATGTGATTTATTTCCTGATAGTTTTTTCTTATCAAGTCCATAGAAAAAATATATTGGGAAAGTATGGCTAAGTTTGATAGACTGGAAAGGAATTATTAGAAAAGAGGCAGACAAATGAAAAAGAGGAGATTACTATCGTTTGGTTTCTTATTTCTGTTGACACTAGCTCTGGCGGCTTGTTCCAATCAATCACGATCAAGTGGGAAAACCGTCATTAAAGTGGCAACAGACTCAGATACAGCACCATTTACTTACAAAGAAAATGACACCTTTAAAGGTTACGATATTGATGTGGTGAAAGCCGTTTTTAAGGATTCCAAGAAATATAAGGTTGAGTTTGTGACAACGGCGTTTGATTCTATTTTAACAGGAGTAGATGCAGACCGTTACCAAATTGCGGCAAATGACTTTAACTATAATGACGAACGTGCTGAAAAGTACCTTTTCTCAGACCCAATTTCTAAATCAAACTATGCCATAACAAGTGCCGAAGGGGCAAGTTATGATAGTCTTGATGATTTATCTGGAAAATCAACTGAAGTGATATCAGGTTCTAACTATGCTCAAGTTTTAGAAAAATGGAACGATGAACATCCTGACAAAGACCCGATTAAGATTAATTACGCTGCTAGCTCAACAGGTTTGACCACACGTGCACAACATATTGAAAATGGAACCATTGACTTTATATTGTATGATGCCATTTCATCGCAGTACCTTGTTGAAGACCAAGGGTTTAATCTCACAGTAACCAATGTAACAGATGATATTGGTGGTAAAACAGATGGTTTAGAGTACTTGCTGTTTGCAGATACAGATGAGGGAGCTAAACTACAAAAATTTGTCAATAAACGTATCAAAGCGTTAAAAGACGATGGCACATTGGCTGAATTGAGCGAGCAATATTTTGGCGGCGACTTCGTCTCAACAATCGATTAAAAATGAAAGGGAAAAGAGAAGGATTGGTGGTAGAGCTATCAAGCGTAAGATAATAGAAAAGGAGAACATATGACGTTAACACTATTAGCAGCTGGCTTGTCTTGGTATGATAAGTTGGTTGATAAAATTCCAGAAGGGCGATTATTCAGCTGGCGAGCGGTTTTTGATGCCATTCCCTCTTTAATAGAACGCTTACCGACAACGCTCGGCTTAACGATAGCAGGTGCGCTATTTGGCTTATTGCTAGCGATGCTATTTGCTGTGGTGAAAATCAATCGGACAAAGGTTTTGTATCCGATTCAGGCTGTTTTTGTTAGTTTTCTACGTGGAACACCTATTCTTGTTCAACTCATGTTAACTTACTATGGTATTCCACTTTTCTTGAAATATCTTAAAATAAGATACGGTTTTGATTGGAATATCAATGCCATTCCAGCATCTGTTTTTGCGGTAACGGCCTTTGCTTTCAATGAAGCGGCATATACTAGCGAAACCATTCGAGCTGCGATTCAAGCTGTGAATGTCGGAGAAATTGAAGCTGCGCGTAGCTTGGGAATGACCTCCTTTCAAGTTTACCGTCGCGTGATTATTCCAAATGCAGCTGTCATTGCAACGCCGACGTTGATTAACAGTTTGATTGGCTTGACGAAGGGAACATCATTGGCATTTAATGCAGGGATTGTTGAAATGTTTGCCCAAGCGCAGATTTTAGGTGGTTCGGATTATCGCTATTTTGAACGTTACATTTCAGTTGCGCTTGTTTACTGGGTAATCAGTATTATTATTGAACAAATTGGTCGTCTCATTGAAAAACGAATGGACATTGATACGCCTCAATCAAGTCAAAAAGAAGTGGCAGGAGGTATTCGCTGATGATTAAAATTACAAATTTAACCAAGGAATTTTCAGGGCAAAAAGTTTTAGACGGCTTGGATGTTGATATTCAAAAGGGAGAAGTTCTAGCTCTTGTCGGTGCTTCAGGTGCAGGAAAATCAACCTTCTTGCGTAGTCTCAATTATTTAGAAAAACCTGATTTTGGCAGCATTGCCATTGATGATTTCAAGGTTGATTTTCAGACGATTTCTAAGGAAGATGTCCTTGTTTTACGTCGTAAATTAGCCATGGTTTTCCAACAATTTAATCTTTTTGAACGCCGAACAGCCCTTGAAAATGTCAAAGAAGGCTTGAAAATTGTCAAGAAGCTTCCAGACAGTGAGGCGACTAAAATTGCGAAAGAAGAATTAGCTAAGGTTGGTTTGTCTGACCGTGAAAATCATTACCCACGTCATTTGTCAGGTGGGCAAAAACAACGGGTGGCTTTAGCACGTGCTTTGGCAATGAAACCAGACGTTCTCTTGCTTGATGAACCCACATCAGCGCTTGACCCAGAGCTTGTCGGCGAAGTTGAAAAATCAATTGCAGATGCTGCTAAGGCAGGTCAAACTATGATTTTGGTTAGCCATGATATGAATTTTGTTTATCAAGTGGCAGATAAGGTCTTTTTTCTTGACAAGGGGCATATCCTTGAAGCTGGCAAACCAGATGACATTTTCAATCATCCAAAAGAAGCCAGAACCAAAGAATTCTTCGCAAACTATACAAAAACGTATATTTAACCACTGACTTTTGTTATAATAGAGCTGAGAGACTTTTCAGCTCTTTTTAGAGTGATAAAGCAAAAACTGATTTAAGTATAGGTGACGTATGTTTTTAGAAATTTTTAGTCTTTATATCAAAGGACTTCTATTAGCCATTGTTTTTGTTTTCTTAGTTGGTATCATTTGGAATTTTTGGCGTGCTGTTCGTAAATTAGATAAAATAGCCAAAGAACGCCAAGCCTTTTTATATGATGTGTTAATGATGTCAATTATGACCATTCCGATTCTATCATTTGCCTTTATGGCGATTATAGTAATGTTCAAAGCGTAATCATTGCAATTTTAATACCTGATTGCTAGAATGAAATAATAAGTGAGATATTGAGGTGACGAAATGTACGATACATTAATTATCGGATCAGGTCCTGCGGGTATGACTGCGGGGCTTTATGCCGCTAGATCTAATTTGAAAGTTGGTATTATTGAACAAGGAGCCCCTGGTGGACAAATGAATAATACCTCAGAAATCGAAAATTACCCAGGGTATGACCATATTTCAGGACCAGAATTGTCAATGAATATGCATGCGCCGCTTGAAAAATTTGGTGTTGAAAATATTTACGGTATTGTGATATCTATCGAGGATGCTGGCGATGTGAAACGTGTCATTACTGAAGACGCTAGCTACGAAGCAAAAACAATTATTTTAGCGACTGGTGCTAAATACCGCACTCTTGACGTACCTGGTGAAGAAGAATACACAAGCCGCGGCGTTTCTTACTGTGCTGTCTGTGACGGTGCTTTCTTCCGTAATCAAGATTTATTAGTTGTCGGTGGTGGGGATTCGGCAGTCGAAGAAGCTGTTTACCTCACACAATTTGCCAAATCTGTAACGATTATTCATCGCCGTGATGAATTGCGTGCTCAAAAGATTTTGCAAGATCGTGCTTTTGCTAACGACAAAATCAACTTTATCTGGGATTCTGTTGTCAAAGAAATCAAAGGAACTGACATTAAAGTCTCTGGTGTAACTGTTGAAAATGTTAAAACTGGTGAGCTTAGCGAACACGAATTTGGTGGTATTTTTATCTATGTTGGGGTTAATCCAGTAACAAGCATGGTAGCTGACCTTGGCATCACAGATGAAGCTGGTTGGGTGATAACAGACGAACGCATGATGACACCAAAAGCAGGTATTTTTGCCATTGGAGATGTTCGTCAAAAAGAACTTCGCCAAATCGCAACAGCTGTTGGCGACGGTGCCATTGCTGGACAAGGTGTTTACCAATATATTGAAAATATGACATAATCACATCACTGAAGTCTGAGATGAAAATCTTAGGCTTTTTAGTAGTTGCTAGATTTGTGAGAAAATATGAAAATATTTTTCAGAAAATCAGATTTTTTTCAAATCTTTGCGCAACTTTCCCAGAAATTGAACCAGAACTTGAAAGAATCGCCCTTGAACTTATCTAAAAATATATGTTATAATAAGAGAGCCTTATTTTAGGCTTTTTTTATTTTACAATCGCACCCAATTTTTTGGGTGCTTTTTTCATAAACAAAAGGCGGTCTGAACTGACTGTCTTTTCAGCGCAAAATAAAAAACCTTGTCCGTAAAGCTTAAGGCGGGGATGAGTGCTGGAAAAGGCATTGTAGCAAGGTTTTATTTATTGTGCTATAATATGGGGGATAAATTAACTTTGAGCTGGAGATAACAAAAAATCTTGTGAGGCTGGTAAGGTCTTAACAAGACTAATCAAGGCTCATATTTCTTAAAAGGGGATACCACATGTATCAAGATGATAGTTTAACTCTCCATACAGATTTGTATCAAATTAATATGATGCAAGTTTACTTTGAACAAGGCATTCACAATAAGAATGCAGTTTTTGAAATCTTTTTCCGTAAAGAACCATTCGCCAATGGCTATGCTGTTTTTGCTGGTTTGCAACGTATGGTTGAATACCTTGAAAACCTTCATTTTACAGAAACAGATATTGCTTACCTAGAAGATTTAGGTTATCCAGCTGATTTTATTGCTTATTTGAAAGACTTCAAATTGGAATTAACCATTCGTTCAGCTAAAGAAGGTGACTTGGTTTTTGCTAATGAACCAATCGTTCAAGTCGAAGGACCGCTTGCCCAATGTCAATTGGTTGAAACAGCCTTGCTTAACATTGTCAATTTCCAAACATTGATTGCGACAAAAGCTGCTCGTATTCGCTCTGTCATTGATGACGAGCCCTTGCTAGAATTTGGTAGTCGTCGTGCACAAGAACTGGACGCAGCTATTTGGGGAACACGTGCCGCAGTTATCGGTGGTGCGAATGCCACATCAAATGTTCGTGCTGGTAAAATGTTTGACATCCCAGTATCAGGAACACACGCACACGCTTTAGTTCAAGCTTATGGCAATGATTACGAAGCATTTATGGCTTATGCTGGCACTCACAAAGATTGTGTTTTTTTAGTTGACACCTATGATACCCTTCGTCTTGGTGTGCCTGCAGCTATCCGTGTTGCCAATGAATTAGGGGATAAGATGAATTTCCTTGGTGTTCGAATTGACTCAGGTGATATAGCTTACTTATCTAAAAAAATTCGCGAACAATTGGATGACGCAGGCTATCCAGATGCAAAAATTTATGCTTCAAATGACTTGGATGAAAATACCATTCTCAACCTTAAAATGCAAAAAGCCAAAATTGATGTCTGGGGTGTCGGAACAAAATTAATCACAGCTTACGACCAACCAGCACTTGGTGCAGTTTATAAGATTGTGTCTATGGAAGATGAAAATGGTGTCATGCAAGACACGATTAAGTTGTCAAATAACGCCGAAAAAGTCTCTACACCAGGTAAAAAACAAGTGTGGCGCATAACTAGTCGTGAAAGAAATAAAACAGAGGGTGACTACATCACTTTCACAAACACTGATGTTAATAAACTTGACGAAGTTTACATGTTCCACCCAACATACACTTATATCAATAAAACAGTGAAAGATTTCGAAGCTGTACCACTTCTTGTTGATATTTTTGACAAAGGAAAATTAGTTTATAACTTGCCATCTCTTTCTGAGATTCAAGAATATGCTCGTAAAGAATTTGACAAACTTTGGGACGAATATAAACGCCTGCTTAATCCGCAAGATTATCCAGTTGACTTGTCACAAGAAGTTTGGCAAAACAAAATGGACCTTATCGACCGTATCCGCAAAGAAGCACAACAAAAAGGAGAAGTTAAATGACATTACAAGAAAAAATCATTGCCGAATTAGGGGTTAAACCAAGTATTGACCCTAAAGAAGAAATTCGCGTATCCGTTGATTTTCTTAAAGACTATTTGAAAAAACATTCTTTCCTTAAAAGTTATGTTTTAGGGATTTCTGGTGGACAAGACTCAAGCTTGGCAGGACGTTTGGCACAAATCGCCGTAAAAGAATTACGTGCTGAAACTGGCGATGATAGCTACAAATTTATTGCTGTGCGTTTGCCATATGGTGTTCAAGCTGATGAAGAAGATGCTCAACGTGCCCTTAACTTCATTCAGCCCGATGTTAACCTTGTCGTTAATATCAAAGAAGGCGTTGATGGACAAGTTCGTGAACTTGAAAAAGCAGGTATTGACGTTTCAGATTTTAATAAAGGAAATATCAAAGCACGCCAACGTATGATCACACAATATGCCGTTGCTGGAGCAAATAGCGGAGCTGTTATTGGTACTGACCACGCTGCTGAAAACATCACAGGCTTCTTTACTAAGTTTGGTGACGGTGGTGCTGATGTTATTCCACTTTATCGTTTGAATAAACGTCAAGGAAAGCAATTGTTAGCAGAACTCGGTGCAGACCCTGCGATCTATGAAAAAATACCAACAGCAGACTTAGAAGAAAATCGCCCAGGAATTGCAGACGAAGTTGCTTTAGGTGTCACATATAATGATATTGATGACTATCTTGAAGGGAAAACAGTTTCATCAGAAGCCAAAGAAAAAATTGAAAATTGGTGGCGTAAAACAGAACACAAACGTCACTTACCAATCACAGTATTTGACGATTTCTGGAAATAAAACAAAAGATCCGCTGGGTCTTTTTTCTTTAAAAAACAGTAGTATGAAATTGTAGTTGTCACAAAAGGTTACATACTCTTGCAATCTCCTTAATAAGCGATATAATGGATATAGTTAAGTATGGTTAAGTCAGAAAACATTACATGACTATCAACCGACAATATAGGAGGAATTATGTCAGAACTATCATCAACATTTACCGATAAATTATTTGCTGATTTTCAAGCTGATAGCAAATTACGTGCTGTTGAAAATGCTGTAACTCACAATGGATTGTTAAAATCACTTGAAACACGTCAAAGTGAAATGGAAAACGATCACGCTTTTTCAATTGATTTGACAAAAGATAAGGTTGCCAATCAAAAAGCATCAGGTCGTTGCTGGATGTTTGCAGCTCTCAATACTTTCCGTCATAAAATGATTTCAGATTTGAACTTGGAAAATTTTGAGCTTTCTCAAGCCCACACATTCTTCTGGGATAAATACGAAAAATCAAACTGGTTCTTAGAACAAGTTATCGCAACGGCAGATCAAGAACTCGGTAGCCGTAAAGTAAAATTCTTGCTTGATGTGCCACAACAAGACGGTGGACAATGGGATATGGTTGTTGCCCTTTTTGAAAAATACGGTGTCGTACCGAAAGCAGTATACCCAGAATCAATTTCATCAAGCAACAGCCGCGAATTGAACCAATACCTTAACAAATTATTGCGTCAAGACGCTCAAATTTTGCGTGAAGCTATTGCAGCTGGTGCTGATGACAAAGCTGTTCAAGCGAAAAAAGAAGCTCTTCTTCAAGAAGTTTTTAATTTCTTAGCAATCAATCTTGGGTTGCCACCACGTACATTTGATTTTGCTTACCGTGACAAAGATAACAATTACCATTCCGATAAAAACATCACACCACAAGAATTTTTCAAAAAATATGTTGGTTTAGACCTTTCAGAATACGTATCTGTTATCAATGCGCCAACAGTCGATAAACCTTACGGCAAATCTTACACTGTTGACATGCTTGGTAATGTGGTTGGTAGCCGTGATGTTCGTTACCTCAACCTTGATATGGAACGTTTCAAAGAATTGGCTATTGCGCAAATGCAAGCTGGTGAAACTGTTTGGTTTGGTTCTGATGTTGGTCAAATCTCAGACCGTCAAAAAGGTATCTTGGCGACAAACGTTTATGATTTTGAAACAGCTATGGACATCAATTTCACTCAAGACAAAGCAGGACGTCTTGATTACAGCGAAAGTTTGATGACACATGCGATGGTGCTTACAGGTGTCGATCTGGATGAAAAGGGCAAATCACTTAAATGGAAAGTTGAAAATTCATGGGGAGATAAAGTTGGTAACAAAGGTTACTTTGTCGCCTCAGATGCTTGGATGGATGAATTTACTTACCAAATCGTTGTCCGTAAAGAATTTTTGACAGCAGAAGAACGCGCAGCTTATGAAGCAGAACCAATCGTCCTTGCACCATGGGATCCAATGGGAGCTCTTGCAAGTAAATAAAAAGAATGACATCAGCTGTTTGGCTGATGTCATTTTGCATATAAGAAACACTCTCTGAAATATTCAAAGAGTGTTTTTGTGCTAGTCATCACTAGATTCTGTGTTACTATTATCTGAATTGTTGTCAGCTTCGTTTGATTCGGTTGAAGAACTATCTTCGCTAGAAGATTCAGCTGATGATTCTTCCTCAGAAGAGCTTGAGCTTGAACCGTAGATATTACTGTAAACAGAACTTGATGTTGCTGAGTAAGTGTAGTTATTGTTTGAACCGCTTAGGTAAACATAGCTACCGCTAGTATAAACACCGCTTGGTACGGTGAAGTCCTCGCTACCGCTACCATATTTTTCATTTAGATAGCTTTGCATGACTTTGTAGACATCCGCTGCAACATTTAATCCATCACCATAAATTGGCGTCATTCTATTTTTATAACCTGTCCAAACTGCCATTGAGTATTGTGTGGTGTAACCAACAAAGAGTTCATCTGGCGCCATTGTACCGACAACGCTGTTGTAAATACCAGTTGATTCTTCAATTTCTTCTAATTCATCATCAGAATAGTTAGAAGTACCAGTCTTACCAGCTTGGTAAACACCAGAGATAGCAGCTTCAGTACCTGTACCGTAAGTTAAAACAGTCTTCAGCATTGATGTCATCATATATGCTGTTGTTTCTTTCATGGCACGTGTACCAGAAGAACTGTAAGTTTGGCTAGTACCATCATTAAACTCGATTTTATTAATATATTGAGGCTCGTAATAGATACCACCATTGGCAAATGCCGCATAGGCAGCAGCCATTTTTTCACTACTTGCGCCATATTTTTCATCAGAATCACTAGTAGAACTTGAAATAGCGTTTGAGTAGTAAAGTTGCGGGTAATAGATACCGAGACCTTCAAGGAATTCTTTTGCAGTATCTAAACCGACTGCTTCAAGAGCCTTAACGGCAGGAACATTACGTGATTGTTGAATGGCTGTTTGAATGGTCATTGTCCCATAGTATTGACGATCCCAGTTGTAAATCTGAGTAGAAGTACCGGGCCAATAATATTTGCTATCACTTGTTGTGGCTGCGGTACTTGTGTAAATACCATTTTCAATAGCGGGAGCGTAATCAGTGATAGGCTTCATTGTAGACCCCCAGTCCCTATCGGTCAGAACCGCTTGGTTGGTACCAAGTGAGACAGTAGTGTCTTGATTACGTGAGCCAAGTTGAGCAATGACATTACCATTTGTTACGTCAATGATAGTTGAGGCAACTTGGAGATCAGAATCTGGATAAGAAACATAAGTGTCTGTATTGTAAACATCCCATAGGTATTGTTGAACATCGGTATCAACATTGGTATAAACTTTGAGACCTGCTGAGTAAATATCTTGACCTGTTTTATCGCTGACCTCTTCGATCACTTCTTTGATATAATTATCAAGATAAGGTTCATAGCTGGTAGTCTCTGTGAGTGTTTGTAAACCATCTGTGATAGGTGTTGCTACCGCAGTATCATATTCGTCTTTGGTGATGTTGCCGTCTTCATACATTTCCGCCAAAACGGTATCACGACGACTTTGAGCCGCGTCTGGATTAGTATAAGGGTCATATTGACTAGGCGCCTGAGGGATACCAGCGAGTAAGGCAAGCTGGGCAATGGATAAGTCTTTCAAATCTTTACCATAGTAAGATTTAGCAGCGGTAAGCATACCATAGTTACCATTTCCCATATAGACTTTGTTAATATAGAAGGTTAAAATCTCTTCCTTAGTATATTTGCGTTCCATTTGGAGAGCAAGCCAAGCTTCTTGCGCCTTACGTTTTAAGGTCTGATCGGATTCACTCGTTGAGAAGTATGCCAATTTAATCAGCTGTTGGTCAAGTGTGGATCCACCTTGGGTGCTCGAGCTAGTGAAGTTGTTAAAAGCAGCTCCAAGAATACGGTAGACATCAATACCACGGTGTTTAAAGAAGCGTTTGTCTTCAATAGAAGTAATGGCATTTACCAAATTCAAAGGAATGTTATCAGCCGTAACACTCTCACGTTTTTCAGAACCAAGGTCCGCAATCAAATTGCCGCTTGAATCGTAAATCAAACTAGAGTTAGTAGACGATAACTTGCTTTCAGATAATTTTGGAGCACTACTTACATAGTAAGCAAAGAGAGAGCCACCAGCCAAAACAGCTGCAATGACAAGTGTTAATCCTGCAATCAAGCCGTACTTTAAGACTTTAAGAGCAGTTGCTTTTCTTGAAGAAGTAGTAGAATTAGTTTTTTTTCGTTTTCTTGTTATTTTCTTTTTAATTGTGATCACCGCCTAAAATTTTTTGATCAATAATATCTAAATAAGGAACTGGAGGTAGTGAACTTGTTGTCACCACATAACCATTTTTTCTGATATAATCAAGTGGCATGGATTTGGTGCCGAGATTGATTTGGTAAAAATCTACTAGAGCACTAGCAGGTAGAAAATAAGTTTCCTTAAGTGTCGAAAAATGAAGTAGAACAAAGCAGACGCCGTCTTGTTTTAAAACATTTGCCATGTGCTCAATCTGGTGAGCGTGGAAATTTTTTAATGGCATAGATGTCTTTTGCCGCGTTTCTTTGGCTTCAAAGTCGATATAGCGCCCTTTATAGACACCAGAATAATCGGTCGTGGAAGCTTGTCGAAAGTAGGCTTCTACAATTTTGGCACGGCTTCTTTTGGGATAATCAACTTTAACAATTTGAATCGGTGTTGGTTTTTTATGAATGACAGCAATATTACGAGATAGGTAATAATTATTGGTTTCATTAATTGCTGCCTCAAAACTCATCCCACGATTAGCAAAGTTAACGGATGATTTTTTCACCTTTTTAGAAGCAGGAACTGCTTGTTTTCGAATAAGATGATGAGGGTAATTAACCATAGAACTCCTAACATTCATGCTTAAGTCAATATAAGCAACCTTATTATAACATATTTTTAGAAAGGAAACAGAATATGGCTGCAATTCTCGTGACGGGCTATAAGAGTTTTGAATTAGGAATCTTTCAAGATAAGGATGAGCGTATTAGTGTTATCAAAAAAGCTATCCGCCATGATTTGATTCGTTATTTTGAAGAAGGTATAGATTGGCTGATTTTTATGGGAAATCTTGGTTTTGAATATTGGGCTTTGCAAGTTGCCAAAGAATTGCAAGAAGAATATGAGTTTAGCATAGCAACGATTTTTACTTTTGAAAATCATGGTCAAAATTGGAACGAAGCTAACCAAGTAAAATTAGGTGAATTTAAGCAGGTTGATTTTGTCAAATATACCTATAAAAATTATGAAAATCCAAGTCAATTTAAAAACTATAATCAATTTTTAGTAGATAATACAGAAGGAGCTTATCTTTTTTACGACACCGAAAATGAAACAACTTTAAAATATTTGTTGCAAGTAATGCAAGAAAAAGAGGACTATCCGATTAATTTTCTAACGTTTGACCGTCTTAATGAATTCTTAGAAGAATGGTAATAAAATTTTAATAATGAAATAAAGGTAAAAGCTTGATTTTTCATTAATTTTTCTGTAACATATATTTTGATATGACGATTTCATATTCTTACTTTTAACTAGAATAGTTTTGTTTGGAGAGATAGAATGGCAAGTATTATTTACAGTCCTAAGGACATTTTTGAACAAGAATTTAAAACCAGTATGCGTGGTTATGACAAGAAAGAAGTAGATGAATTTCTTGATGACATCATCAAGGACTATGAAAGTTATATTTCACAGGTTCAAGAACTACGCGCTGAAAATGAAAAATTAAAACAACAACTCGCTGCAAAACCAAAAGCAGCGCCAACACCATCTTATGTTGGTTCACATACGGTTAATGCAGAGCAACAAACACGCGTTGCTCAATCAGCAACAAATATTGATATTTTGAAACGTATTAGCCGATTGGAAAAAGAAGTATTTGGCAAACAAATCACTGAATAAACAGCCTAACTAACGACAGTTAGTAAGCTGTTTTGGTTTTGTGTTTAACTTATTTTGGAAATTTGTCAAAGTGAGTTTATAAATTGCAATTTTTGGATAATCGCGTGGTATTTTAATACCATGAGGAAAGTCCATGCTAGCACTGGCTGTGATGCCGGTAGTGTTTGTGCTAGGTGAATCAATAAGCCTAGGGATATCTTTTGGATGTTACGGCGGGCAAAAAGGCTAAGTTCTTTATGGATATGTCTGAATAGCCCTGAAAGTGCCACAGTGACGTAGTTCTTAGGGAAACCTAAGAAGTGGAACGCGGTAAACCCCTCAAGCTAGCAACCCAAACTTTGGTAGGGGCATGGGATAGTTGGAATCCGAACAATCTATCCTGACTGGAAACAGTAGACAGATGATTATCGAAGGAGATAAGACCTAGTTATCTCTGGAACAAAACATGGCTTATAGAAAATTGCATATAGGTATATAGCTAGCTTAGGCTAGCTTTTATTTTTGGTTGTATTTTAATACTAGATATTGGCTAATAATGGTATTTGAAAATTAATTGATTTTTACTAGCTTAAAGCCAGTAAAACGTGTTAAACTTATAGATAAGTATTTGATGAAATAGGAATTAATGAATGAAAAAAACGTTTAATTTAGTAGCGACAGCGGCAGCAGGACTTGAAGCGGTTGTAGGGCGTGAAATCCGTGATTTAGGCATTGACTGCCAAGTTGAAAATGGAAAAGTCCGTTTTCAAGGAGATGTTAGGACGATTGCGACAACCAACCTTTGGTTACGCGCAGCTGACCGTATTAAAATTGTAGTCGGTGAATTTCCGACTCGTACCTTTGAGGACTTATTTCAAGGTGTTTACAAATTAGATTGGGAAAATTATTTACCACTTGGTGCTAAGTTCCCAATTTCAAAGGCAAAATGTGTGAAATCTAAACTACATAATGAGCCAAGTGTTCAAGCTATTAGTAAAAAAGCTATTGTTAAAAAACTGCAAAAAGTTTATCATCGTCCAGAAAGTGTTCCGTTGCAAGAAAGTGGGGCAGAATTTAGAATAGAAGTTTCCATTTTAAAAGATAAAGCAACAGTTATGATTGATACAACAGGAGCAAGTCTTTTCAAACGCGGTTACCGCGTGGAAAAAGGTGGAGCTCCGATTAAGGAAAATATGGCAGCGGCAATTATTGAGCTGTCAAACTGGTATCCAGATAAACCTTTTATCGACCCAACATGTGGTTCGGGAACCTTCTGTATCGAGGCGGCTATGATTGGCATGAACATTGCGCCAGGCTTTAATCGTGACTTTGCTTTTGAGGAATGGAATTGGGTTGACGACGATTTGGTTCAACAAGTTCGTGATGAAGCTGAAGAAAAAGCTAATTATGACATTGAACTTGATATTTCTGGATTTGATATTGACGGACGCATGATTGACATTGCGAAAAAGAATGCTGAGGAAGCAGGACTTGCAGATGTCATCAAATTGAAACAAATGCGACTTCAAGATTTAAAAACTGATAAAATCAACGGTGTTATCGTGTCTAACCCCCCTTATGGTGAACGATTGCTGGATGACAAAGCTGTGGACATCTTGTATAATGAAATGGGACAGACTTTTGCTCCGCTAAAAACATGGAGTAAATTTATCCTAACAAGTGATGAACAATTTGAACAAAAATATGGTTCACAGGCTGATAAAAAACGTAAATTGTACAACGGTACACTAAGAGTTGATTTGTACCAATTCTATGGCGAACGTGTTAAACGTTCAGCTACTGCGCCAGCGCAAGAAAAGTAAAATGCGGCGTTAGACAGCCTAATAAAAATGATAATCTGATTTAGAGAGGTGAACAAGCGTGTCAGACAAGAAAGAATTGCCGTCTTCTGAAGAACAAGAAGGACTTAATTTAGAAGATGTAAAAAATATGACCATTGGGGAAGCTGTTCGGAAGGATTCTGAATTAAAAGCTGGAGTGACTGAGTCTGACGGTGTTTTGGATAAGTATATTAAACAACACCGAGATGAAGTAACATCGCAAAAGTTTGAGGCTAAATTATCTGACTTTGACGATTTAGATACCAAAGCTTTGGATAGTTTCATTAAGAAACAGCGCGAGGAATTGGTTAACAGTGGCATTATTGACGCTTTAACTTTAGAGGAAAATAAGGAGTCACCAGAGGATGTTGATTCTGAAGTGGAAAAAGTTGCGGATACTCAAGAGGTTGCACAGGAATTGCCAGTATCAGAAAATGTAGCATCTGAAAACGCCTCAACGGTTCAGCAAGAAAATGTTAGTACTGAAATACCAAATGCTGATTCAGCGGTTTCAGAGCCAACTCCAGAAGCTGCATCAGCTGTAGTTGCTGATGGCAAAAATAGCGAAGCTATTGCTCTTGAAACGGCAGATGAGCAGCCAACTTATAAAAATAAACGTGTGATTATTGGTGGTTTGGCAGCTCTTGTTGTCGCTATTTTTGGTGTGGCTTATGCTTTGAATTACACCAAAGAATCAAGCACGAGTGTTGCTAGCTCATCAACATCTACAACTAAGAAATCAACATCATCTAGTTCGTCTGCAGCAGCTAAAAAGGCAAAAACGGCATTTGACGATGCCTATGCAGCTTTCTTTACAGATGATACTAAAACAAAATTGAAAAATAGTGAATTTGATAATATTTCATCATTAAAAGAAAAACTAGATGACTTAAAAGACACAGATTACTATGACGATGCCAAGAAAGAATACGATACCTTGGCAGCTCAAATTACAGCTATCCAAACAATCAATGCTTTATTTGAATCAGATGTTATTGTCAATGGTGAAAAAGCTTCAGCAACTGTAAAATCTGATGCTAACTTTGATAATTTATCAAGCGACTTTTTAAATACAGGTAATGCTAATCTAGATACATTGTTGCAATCAGCGATTACCGATGGTAAGAATCAGTTAGCTGCTTTGGCGTCATCAAGCAGTCAAGAAGCAAGTGCAAGCACATCAAGCCAGACAGAAAGTGCATCATCATCTGATACGTCAACAACACAAACTGTCTCTGGAGCTAGTGGATATGGTATCACATCTTATGATGCTTCTACACTTCAACGTAGCTTGAGCCGTGTTCCTTATAGTGATTCAGCGATTGCGGATTCAAGCAATTCTGCTTGGACATTTGCGGACGGTGTACTTGATAAAATTGTGGCAACATCTCAATCACGTGGTTACTTCTCAGGAAATGATTACATTCTTGAAAAAGTTAACATCATTAATGGAAATGGTTACTACAATATGTTCAAGGCTGACGGAACATACCTTTTCTCAATTAACTGTAAAACAGGTTACTTTGTTGGGAATGCTTCTGGTAATTCAGACGCACTTGATTATTAAGAACAAAATGCTCTCTCTCCTTACGGAGGGCATTTTTTATTTGATAAATAAAAGTAATGAAAAATGATTGAAAAAGTTTCAAAAAATTGACAGAAAAATTTGTAAGCACTATAATCAAGTTAACTTAAAGATAAGGGGTGATATTATGGTAAAAGTCGCTATTGTTACAGGTGCAGGTCAAGGGATTGGCTTTGCTATTGCAAAACGTCTGCATAAAGATGGTTTTAAGGTGGGAATCCTTGATTACAATCAAGAAACAGCTGAAAAGGCTGTTCAGCAAATTTCTCCAGCAGACGCCTTGGCTGTGGTTGCAGATGTGTCAAAACGTGACGAAGTAGCAAAAGCTTTCGCAAAAGTTGTCACACACTTTGGAGATTTATCAGTTGTGGTTAATAATGCTGGCGTAGCTCCAACGACGCCTTTGGATACGATTACCGAAGAAGTGTTTGAACGCACTTTTGCCATTAATGTCGGAGGTACGATTTGGGGAGCCCAAGCAGCTTTGGCAGAGTTTAAAAAATTAGGACACGGTGGTAAGATTATCAATGCAACTTCACAAGCAGGTGTTGTTGGTAATCCTAACTTGACGGTTTACGGTGGTAGTAAATTTGCGGTACGTGGTATCACACAAACCTTAGCACGTGATTTAGCTAAAGATGGTATTACGGTAAATGCTTATGCACCTGGAATTGTTAAAACACCAATGATGTTTGGCATTGCGCATGAAGTCGGTAAAAATGCTGGTAAAGATGATGAATGGGGAATGCAAACTTTTGCAAAGGACATCACTTTAAAACGTTTGTCAGAACCAGAAGACGTTGCAAAAGCTGTTAGCTTTTTAGCAGGACCTGATTCTGATTACATTACAGGTCAAACAATCATTGTTGATGGCGGTATGCAGTTCCATTAATCGATGAATAAAAGGCAAGGAGAAATGCTTCTCTTTGCCTTTTGTTATTAAGAAAGCCAGCTAAGCTGACTTTAATGTTTGATGTTTAGATGACATGACGTTCAAATGGGTCATCTGAAATACCGTCTTTTAAGATTAATTTTGCCCATTCTTTAGCGGTAAAAAGGCTATGGTCTTTATAGTTACCGCAAGATTCAATAGTTGTTCCTGGAACATCTTCCCATGATGTTACGTTGGCAATTTCTTCTAAACTTGATTTGATAACTTTGGCGATTTCAGTTGTATTGTGTTTCCCCCACATAATCAAATGAAAACCAGTACGGCAACCAAACGGAGAGCAGTCAATCATTCCGTCAATTCGTTCACGAATAAGTTTAGCAAGCAAGTGTTCGATAGTATGTAAACCAGCTGTTGGAATAGCATTTTCATTAGGTTGCACAAGACGAATATCAAAGTTTGAAATAACATCGCCTAGGGGTCCAGCTTCTTCTGAAATAAGACGGATGTAAGGGGCTTTAACGATAGTGTGGTCAAGTTCAAAACTTTCCACGGTAACTTCTTTTTTAGACATAGTACACTCCTTTTTTGTTCCTTGTAAATATGATAACACAAAATTTAGTAAAACGCTTTACAATTTTAAATTGTGAAAAAGCTTATTTTATGATAAACTTGAAAGTAGCTTTCTATAGATGAAATCTAAAATTTTTATTGAGGTAAAAACATGCCAAATATTATGATCTTGATTGTTTTTGCCCTCATTGGTTTGATAGTTGGTTATGTGCTGATTTCAGTTAGACTTAAGTCTGCGAAAGAAGCGGCAGAACTCACTCTTTTAAATGCAGAGCAGGACGCTGTTAATCTACGTGGTCAAGCGGAGTTAGAAGCTGATCACATTAAAAAAGCAGCTGAACGAGAAAGTAAATCACAACATAAGGAATTACTGATCGAAGCAAAAGAAGAGGCTAGAAAATATCGTGAAGAGATTGAAAAAGAATTTAAATCTGAAAGGCAAGAGTTAAAACAAATGGAAACTCGTTTGACAGAGCGAGCCTTCTCTCTTGACCGTAAAGATGAAAACTTGTCCAGCAAGGAAAAAGTGTTGGATAGTAAAGAACAAAGTCTAACCGATAAATCTAGACATATTAATGAGCGTGAAAAACAGATTAGAAAACTAGAAGAACAGAAAAAAGCAGAACTTGAACGCGTAGCGCTCATGACAATTGCTGAGGCGCGTGAAATTATTTTAACGGAAACAGAAACCAATTTGACGCATGAAATTGCTACCCGCATCAAGGATGCTGAACGTGAAGTCCGAGATAAATCTAGCAAACTTGCTAAAAATATTCTCGCGCAAGCTATGCAACGTATGGCAGGTGAATATGTTACTGAACAAACTATTACAACAGTTCACTTACCAGACGATAGCATGAAAGGTCGTATCATTGGACGTGAAGGACGTAATATCCGCACACTTGAAAGTTTGACAGGAATTGACGTTATCGTTGATGATACCCCTGAAGTTGTTGTTCTTTCAGGATTTGATCCGATTCGTCGTGAAATTGCTCGAATGACTTTGGAAGCTTTAATTCAGGACGGACGTATTCACCCAGCTCGTATCGAGGAATTGGTTGAAAAAAATCGTTTGGAAATGGATAACCGTATTCGTGAATATGGTGAGGCTGCTGCATTTGAAATTGGAGCCCTTAACTTGCACCCTGATTTGATTAAAATTATGGGACGCCTGCAATTTAGAACATCATACGGTCAAAACGTCTTACGCCATTCTGTCGAAGTTGGTAAGATGGCAGGTATTCTCGCAGGGGAACTTGGTGAGAATGTGGTGCTTGCTCGTCGTGCAGGTTTCTTGCATGATATGGGGAAAGCCGTTGACCGTGAGGTTGAGGGAAGCCACGTTGAAATCGGAACGGAACTTGCTCGTAAATACAAGGAAAATCCGATTGTCGTTAATGCCATTGCTAGTCACCACGGTGATGTAGAACCAGAAAGTGTTATCGCTGTGATTGTTGCAGCTGCAGATGCGCTTAGCTCAGCTCGTCCAGGTGCTCGTAACGAATCAATGGAAAATTACATCAAACGCCTTCGTGATTTGGAAGAAATTGCCACAAGCTTTGATGGTGTTCAAAATAGCTATGCTTTACAAGCAGGACGTGAAATCCGCATCATGGTGCAACCAACTAAAGTTTCTGATGATGAGGTAACAATCTTAGCTCACAAAGTTCGTGAAAAAATTGAAGGTAATCTTGATTACCCAGGTAACATTAAAGTTACCGTTATCCGTGAACTTCGTGCAGTTGATTATGCAAAATAAAACAATCTTTAAAGGAGGTGCTAATCTTAGCGCTTCCTTTTTAATCGACATTTATTTACTAAAAACAGTCACTGAAATTACTAGAATTGAAGTAGAATGTCCAACTAAGATTTAAACAGCATTTTTTATGCAGAAAGAGCTACGGAAGCTTTTAAAATTCCTTGAAAAATGGCTATATTTTTGATACACTAGTTTGTAGTTTAATTGATAAAAAGCAAGTCTTAACTTGTAGTCTATAATAAGGAGAGTGGCATGACCGAACGTGGTTTGTTAATTGTTTTCTCAGGACCTTCTGGGGTTGGTAAGGGAACAGTTCGCCAAGAAATTTTTTCAACACCAGATCATAAATTTGAATATTCCGTTTCCATGACAACACGCCAAAAACGGCCAAGAGAAGTCGATGGCGTTGATTATTTCTTCCGAACTCGTGAAGAATTTGAGGAGCTTATTAAAAATGGTCAAATGTTGGAATATGCTGAATACGTAGGAAACTACTATGGCACACCACTGACTTATGTTAATGAAACTCTTGATAAGGGGATTGACGTGTTCCTTGAAATCGAAGTGCAAGGAGCGCTTCAAGTTAAGAAGAAAGTTCCAGATGGGGTGTTTATTTTCTTAACGCCACCTGATTTGGATGAATTAAAAGATCGTTTGGTAGGACGTGGTACAGATAGCGAGGAAGTTATCCGCCAACGTATCGAACGTGCTAAAGAAGAAATCGCTTTGATGCGTGAGTATGATTATGCTGTTGTTAACGATGAAGTGCCTTTGGCAGCTGAACGTGTTAAACGCATTATCGAAGCAGAACATTTCCGTGTTGATCGTGTTATCGGACGATATAACGACATGATTAAAGATATTGATTAAAAAGAGAAAAGAGAAAAAAGCTATGATGTTAAAACCTTCTATCGACACTTTGCTTGATAAAGTGCCTTCAAAATATTCACTTTGTATTCTTCAAGCCAAACGTGCTCACGAACTTGAAGCAGGTGCTAAACCAACTCAAGAATTCAAATCTGTAAAAGCAACTTTGCAAGCACTTGAAGAAATTGAATCTGGTAATGTTGTGATTCACCCAGACCCAGAAGCTAAACGCGCAGCTGTTCTTGCTCGTATTGAGGCAGAACGTCTAGCTAAAGAAGAAGAAGAACGTAAAATCAAAGAACAAATTGCTAAAGAAAAAGAAGAAGGAGAAAAAATCTAAGGTGTTTTATCTTAGATTTTTCTTGTAATAAATCATTGTGCTAAGCTGGATAAACATTGGTCGCTACCATGATGATTATTCTTTTTTATGAATAGCTAAGGACTAGATAGAAAGGAAATTTATGGTGAAAATTGCTCAGGTCATCGTTGATGTCCCACTTATGCAAACAGATAAACCTTTCTCTTACATCATTCCGAAAGATGTTGAAGACCAAGTGCCCATCGGCTCACGCGTTCATGTGCCTTTTGGACGTGGTAATCGGCTTTTACAAGGCTTTGTTGTCGGTTTTTCTGATACTTTTGATAATACTGTGACTGACTTAAAATCTATTAGTGAAGTTTTGGATTTTGAGCCTGTGTTGAATGCAGAACAGCTAGAATTGGCAGAGCAGATGCGTCATACGGTGTTTTCTTATAAAATTTCCATTCTGAAATCGATGATTCCTAATCTGCTGAATTCGCAGTACGATAAATGTTTAACGCCCACAGAAAGCTTATCTAGCGAAGAACATTTGGCCTTGTTTGGCGAGAAAGAGAGCCGACTTCATTCGTCATTGACCGAGGAAGAAGCGAAAAAAGTCGCTCGCTTGGTTCAAGCAGGAAAAATTACCGTTGATTATTTAGCTAAAGATAAGAAAAATATCAAGACGGAAAAATATTATCACGTTCAAGCTGAAAAAATAGCTACTGCAGACATCTCCAATCGTGCCAAAAAACGATTGGCCTTACGTGATTATCTGTTAGAGCATCCTGAAGAAGGAAAATTATCAGATTTGCATCACCTTTTTTCACGTGATGTTGTCAAATTTTTTGTGGATAACCAGTTGATAACTATTCTTGAAAGAGAGAAAAAACGTTCAGACGCTTATTTTGATGTAGCAACAACGGATTTTCTTGACTTAAATGCTGAACAAGCGGCTGTCGTTGAACAAGTAACTAGCCAAATTGGTCAGGAAAGTAAGCCATTTTTATTAGAAGGTGTGACAGGCTCAGGAAAAACCGAAGTTTATCTGCATATCATTGACAAGGTTTTGAAACTCGGTAAAACAGCCATTGTCTTGGTGCCTGAAATTTCTTTGACACCACAAATGACCAATCGTTTTATTTCACGTTTCGGCAAGCAAGTAGCTATTATGCACTCTGCTTTGTCAGACGGTGAAAAGTTTGATGAATGGCGAAAAATCAAGTCTGGGCAAGCACGTGTTGTTGTTGGGGCACGCTCTGCCATTTTTGTTCCTATTGAAAATATTGGTGCCATTATCATTGACGAGGAACATGAGGCGACTTACAAGCAAGAATCCAATCCACGCTACCATGCGCGTGATGTGGCTTTGCTTCGTGCTAAATACCATAAAGCCGTATTATTAATGGGTTCGGCAACACCAAGCATTGAAAGCCGTGCTCGTGCTAGTCGTGGTGTTTACCAATTCCTACAATTGACACATCGTGCTAATCCTATGGCAAAGATTCCCAAAGTTGAAATTGTCGATTTTCGCGATTATGTTGGACAGCAAGAAGCTAGTAACTTTACTCCCTACCTCTTAGAAAAAATTGCTGACCGTTTAGAAAAAAATGAGCAAGTCGTGCTCATGCTCAATCGTCGTGGTTACTCTAGTTTTATCATGTGCCGTGATTGTGGCTATGTTGATGAATGTCCAAATTGCGACATTTCCTTGACGCTGCATATGGATACCAAAACCATGAATTGTCATTATTGTGGTTTTGAAAAATCCATTCCCTACACTTGTCCGAATTGTCATAGTCCTAGTATTCGGTATTATGGAACAGGGACACAGAAGGCTTATGATGAACTCGTGGAAGTTTTTCCACAAGCTCGTATGTTACGAATGGATGTTGATACCACACGTCAAAAAGGGGCTCATCAACGCATTTTGGATAAATTTGGCAACCAAGAAGCCGATATTTTACTTGGCACACAAATGATTGCTAAGGGACTTGATTTTCCAAATGTTACTTTGGTAGGCGTTTTAAATGCGGATACGTCTTTAAATTTACCTGATTTTCGTTCTTCTGAACGCACCTTCCAATTGTTGACACAAGTTGCAGGGCGTGCAGGACGTGCAGAAAAAGAAGGTGAGGTTCTTATCCAGACCTACAATCCACAGCACTATGCTATTCAATTAGCGCAAAAGCAAGACTACGAGGCATTTTACGCTTATGAAATGGGAATCCGTAGGCAATTAGCTTATCCACCTTATTATTTCACGGTCGGATTGACCTTATCACATAAAGATGAGCAGACCCTTGTCCGTAAATCATTTGAACTCTTGCAATTATTGCGCCAGCAATTATCAGATAAAATCAAAATTCTCGGTCCGACACCAAAACCGATTGCCAGAACGCATAATCTTTATCATTATCAAATTATCGTTAAATATCGCTTTGAGGACAATCTAGAGAATGTCCTGAACCAGATTTTAGATTTGACACAATTACCAGAAAATAAAGATTTGCGCTTAGTCATTGACTATGAGCCACAAAATTTCATGTAGCGGATGACTATGCTATAATAGAGAAAATTTAAGTAAGAAAATCCTTTGAAAGGAACTGAAATGACAAAATTAATTTTTATGGGAACACCTGATTTTTCAGCGACTGTTCTAAAAGGTTTGCTAGATGACAGCAACTACGCTGTCCTAGCGGTGGTAACGCAACCTGACCGTGCTGTTGGACGCAAAAAAGAAATCAAAATGACACCTGTTAAGGAAGTTGCTTTGGCGCACAAGTTGCCAGTTTATCAACCTGAAAAACTGTCTGGCTCAGAAGAAATGGCAGAGCTGATGACTTTGGGGGCTGATGGCATTGTGACAGCTGCATTTGGTCAATTTTTACCGACCAAATTGCTTGATTCTGTTGATTTTGCGGTTAATGTTCATGCTTCGCTTCTTCCCAAATACCGTGGTGGTGCACCAATTCACTATGCCATCATTAACGGAGAAGAAGAAGCTGGCGTGACAATCATGGAAATGGTTAAGAAAATGGACGCTGGTGATATGATTGCCAAGACTTCAACACCGATTACTGACGATGATAACGTTGGAACAATGTTTGAAAAATTGGCTGTTATTGGACGTGATTTGTTGTTAAAAACATTACCAGATTACATTGCAGGCAATATTAAACCAGAACCGCAAGACGAAAGTAAAGCCACTTTCTCACCAAATATTACACCAGAAGAAGAACGCATTGACTGGAATCATCAAGCACGTGATGTCTTTAATCACATTCGTGGCTTATACCCATGGCCAGTGGCTCATACCCTTCTTGACGGCAAACGTTTCAAGATTTATGAAGCTACTTTAGCTGAAGGTCACGGAAAACCAGGTGAAATTATCGAAAAAGGTAAGAAATCACTTGTCGTAGCAACAGGTGACGGGGCGATTTCGCTTAAAACAGTGCAACCAGCTGGGAAGCCACGCATGAGCATTGTTGATTTCCTTAATGGTGTAGGACGTAAGCTCGAAGTAGGTGACCTTATTGGCGAATGATTGGAAAAATCAGGCACGTGGTTTAGCGCTTCTTGTCCTTGAAAATGTCTTTGAAGACGGAGCTTATTCTAATATTGCTCTCAATCAAGAATTAAGCCATACGACATTATCGCCAAAAGATAAGTCTTTAGTGACAGAAATCGTTTATGGAACAGTTGCACGAAAAATTACCTTAGAATGGTATCTTGCTCATTACATTAAAGACCGTGATAAGTTAGATTCTTGGGTTTATTACCTATTAATGTTGAGCCTTTATCAGCTCTTGTGTCTTGATAAAATTCCTGCCCACGCTGTGGTAAATGACGCGGTTAACATTGCTAAAAATCGCGGTAACAAAAAAGGTGCAGAAAAATTTGTCAACGCTGTTCTACGACGTTTTACCAAGGAAGAATTACCAAATCCTGAAACGATTAAACGTAAGAATAAACGTTACTCTGTTCTGTATTCATTGCCAGTTTGGTTAGTCAAAAAATTAATTGATCAATTCGGCGAAGAACGCGCGGTAGCTATTATGCAAAGCCTTTTTGTCCGCAATAAGGCAAGTATTCGTGTGACAAATCTTGATAAATTAGCTGAGATTAAAGCTGCGACTGGTGCAGAGCAATCTCTCTTATCGCCAGTTGGTTTGGTGAAAACATCAGGACATTTTGCTGGGACAGATTATTTTGCTAATGGTGATATCACAATTCAAGATGAATCTAGTCAACTAGTTGCTCCAATGCTCAACATTCAAGGAAATGAAGATATTTTAGATGCCTGCGCTGCCCCAGGTGGTAAGACAACTCATATGGCTTCGTATTTAAAAGAAGGGCACATCACAGCACTTGATTTATATGACCATAAATTAACGCTTGTCATGGATAATGCCAAGCGCCTGCATGTCGCTGATAAAATCAGCACACAAAAAATGGATGCCATAACTGTTCATGAGCATTTTGCGCCAGATTCTTTTGATAAGATTTTGGTAGATGCCCCTTGCTCAGGAATCGGCTTAATCCGCCGTAAACCGGACGTTAAGTACAATAAAGAAAATCAAGATTTCTCGGCTCTGCAAGAAATTCAACTGCAAATACTTGATAGCGTTTGTCAAACGTTGCGTAAAGGTGGTATAATAACTTATAGCACTTGTACAATTTTTGATGAGGAAAATTTCCAAGTTATTCATAAATTTTTAGAAACTCATCCAAATTTTGAACAAGTAAAACTGAGTCATACGCAAGAAGATATTGTTAGAGATGGATGTATTGCAATTACCCCAGAACAATATCAGACAGACGGGTTCTTTATAGGACAAGTCAAACGTATCTTGTAATCTCAAGGAGGAAACTGACACAGTCAGAAGAAAAACTATGAAAATTTCACTTGTAACTGATATCGGACAAAAACGTTCAAACAATCAGGATTTTATTAACAAATTTAATAATAAAAACGGCATTACTTTGGTTATTTTAGCAGATGGCATGGGTGGTCATCGTGCAGGAAATATCGCTAGCGAAATGACTGTTACAGATCTTGGACGTGAATGGATTAATACCGATTACACTGAGTTAAGTCAGATTCGTGATTGGCTTTTAGTGACATTAGAAACTGAAAATCGCAAAGTCTATGAACTCGGTCAAACTGATGAGTATAAAGGCATGGGAACAACAGTAGAAGCCTTGGCAATTGTTGATAACAATGTCATCTATGCTCACGTTGGGGATTCACGCATTGGTTTGCTCCACCAAGGAGAATACCGATTGTTGACAAGTGATCATTCTTTAGTTAATGAACTGGTAAAAGCTGGTCAATTGACTGAAGAGGAAGCTGCAAATCATCCTCAAAAAAATATCATTACACAGTCTATTGGACAAGCAAACCCTGTTGAACCAGATTTAGGTGTTCAGGTACTTGAAGAAAATGACTATCTCATTATTAACAGTGATGGTTTAACCAATATGATTACCAATGACGAAATTGTTAGCATTTTAAGTCAAGATAAAAATCTTGATGACAAGAACAATGAGTTGGTTACTCTTGCTAACGAACGTGGAGGTCTTGATAACATTACCATTGCTTTAATCCACGCCGAAAGTGAGGAAGCTTAATGATTCAGATTGGCAAATTATTTGCTGGTCGTTATCGGATCCTCAAATCTATCGGACGGGGTGGAATGGCAGATGTTTATCTGGCAAAAGATCTCATTCTTGATAATGAAGAAGTTGCCATTAAGGTGCTTCGGACGAATTATCAGACTGATCAAATTGCCGTAGCGCGTTTCCAACGGGAAGCGCGTGCCATGGCAGAACTGAACCATCCAAATATCGTCTCGATTCGTGATATTGGAGAAGAAGACGGACAGCAATTCTTAGTAATGGAATATGTTGATGGCTCGGACTTGAAAAAATACATTCAAGATCATGCTCCGCTTTCTAATAATGAAGTTGTTAGAATCATGGAAGAAGTCTTATCTGCGATGACTTTGGCGCATCAACAAGGAATTGTTCACCGTGATTTAAAACCACAAAATATCTTATTAACTAAAGACGGAACTGTTAAAGTTACCGACTTTGGTATTGCTGTAGCCTTTGCCGAAACAAGTTTAACGCAGACCAACTCAATGCTTGGTAGTGTGCATTATCTATCGCCTGAACAAGCACGTGGTTCAAAAGCGACTGTTCAAAGTGATATTTACGCTATGGGGATTATGTTGTTTGAAATGTTAACAGGTCATATCCCATATGATGGTGATTCAGCTGTTACCATTGCGCTTCAACATTTCCAAAAACCACTTCCTTCCATCATTGATGAGAATAAAAATGTGCCACAAGCACTAGAAAATGTTGTTATCAAGGCGACTGCAAAACGTTTAAGTGACCGTTATGCGTCAACGTTTGAAATGAGTCGTGATTTGATGACGGCACTTTCTTACAACCGTAGCCGTGAACCTAAACTTGTTTTTGAAGATACTGAAAATACAAAGACACTTCCAAAGGTAACAACATCAACATCTGTTCCTTCAACGACAGAACAACTCTTGAAGAAACAAAAAGCAGCTAAAGAAGATAAAGCAGCAACAGAAGACAAAGCGACTAAAGCAAAAACAACGAAGAAAAAATCACGTCGTATATTCGGCATGTTAATGAAAATCTTTTTTGCAGTTGTGATTGTAGCTATTGCTATCTTTACTTACTTGACGTTGACCTCACCATCAACCGTGAGTGTTCCAGATGTTGCTGGCTCTAGTTTATCAGAAGCAAAAACAACGATAAAATCATCAGGTCTTAAAGTTGGAACCGTTCATAAAGTATCAAGTGATACCGTTGAGAGTGGTTATGTTATTAAGACAAGTCCAACTGCTGGTTCATCAAAAAAAGAAGGGTCATCAATTGATATTTACGTATCAAAAGGCTCATCAGGATTCAAGATAAAAGACTATACAGGGCAAGATTATCAAACAGCCGTTAAAGATTTGGTTAATAATTATGGTGTTTCAGAGTCGCAAATTGAGATTGAAGAAGTCTCAACGTCAGACTATGACGAAGGTGTTATCATTAGTCAAACGCCTAGCGAAGGTGAAACCTTTAAGGTAAGTGGCGATGATAAGATTACCTTTAAAGTAGCCGCAGAAAGCACAGTAACAATGCCAAATCTGACAGGCTATACTTATTCAGAAGCTATTGCTGCCTTGACGGCTCTAGGTGTGTCAAGTTCACATATTACGGTTTATCAAGCCGACCCAAATTCTTCTACAGGTTATGTGCAAGTAAGCTCACCATCTTCAACAGCAACTGTCACTGCTCAGACACCATATTATGGTGAGACGTTAAGCGATAACGTAGTGCTTTATCTAGCAGCTGATGAAGAAGAAAGCTCACAGGCATCATCGTCATCAAGCTCAGAATCCTCTGAATCCTCTGAATCAAAAGAATCAAGTTCATCAAGCAGTAGTACGAGTGCTAGTAGCTCATCGACAGAATTAAGTGATGAACCATAACTTAACAGTCTGGGAATATCGTTTCCTAGGCTTTTATGCTGCTTTTTTAGTTAGAAACCTGCAATTTTAGCAGCTTTTTGGTAAAATACAGAAAAAGAAAGGGTATGATATGAGGAAAGTTCAATTTTTTGTCATCGTAGAGACGATTTTACTGGTGATGGGTTTGATGACTATCATGGCAAATAATCTATCAAGTTTTATTCTCATTCTTGTTTTGATTTTATTGACCTTGCGATTTTATAATCAAGATAAACGGAATAATTTTTTATTGACCATTAGTCTTGTGCTTTTATTTTTGATTTTTATGCTTAATCCTTATATCATCATGGCGGTGGTATTGGGGGTTGTTTACGTTGTTATCAACCATTTTTCACAAGTTAAGAAAAAAAATCGCTATGCTCTGGTGCGTTTTCGTGAGGAAGAATTAAAAGCAAAGCCAGTCCGTAATCAATGGATTGGAATGGATACGCACGATAGTGATTTTTATGCGTTTGATGATTTAAATATTATCCGCTTGACAGGAAGTGATACGATTGATTTAAGCAATGTCATTGTAACTGGAAAGGATAATGTCGTTGTCATTCGAAAAGTTTTTGGTCCAACAAAAATTTTGGTGCCTATTGATGTTGCTGTGAAATTAGATGTTAGTGCGATTTATGGTAGCGTTCGGTACTTTGATTTTGAAGAATATGATTTGCGTAATGAATCGTTAAAATTATGGCATAGTGAGGACGAAGCCTATTTAAAAGCAGTGAAAATTATCGTTAGTACGCTTGCTGGAGATGTTGAGGTGGTACGCAGATGAAAAAATACCATTTCTTATTATTTATCCTTTATGCGAGTATTATTATCCTCTCCATCGTTATTGTTATTTTGGACAGTTTAAATCTGCATCTGAAAAATCTTATCACAGATTTTTGGATGGGAGAGCGTTTTGTCTTGTCAATTGTTTTTTTAATTCTCGCTATCACTATTTTGCTGCTCTTGCTTTGGCTTATTTTAGATGATAACAGTAAACGCGGTATTAACCAAAATTTACGTCGTATTTTGGCGAATCAACCTATCAGTTTAGACGAAGATACAGAGATTAATACGAACTTATCACGTTTGTCTAAAAAAATAACGCATTTGACAAATAGCTTGCAAAATACAGAAAATAGTCGCATTCTAAACAGTCAAGAAATTGTTGAGCAAGAACGAAAACGAATTGCGCGTGACTTGCATGACACGGTTAGTCAAGAATTATTCGCCTCTTCGATGATTCTTTCAGGCGTGTCTGCTAATCTTGACCAAATTGAAAAAGAACAATTAAGCGTTCAATTGACGGCTGTTGAAAGCATGCTACAAAATGCTCAAAAAGATTTGCGAATTTTGCTATTGCATTTACGACCAACAGAATTAGAAAATAAAACCCTTTCAGAAGGTTTTGATATCCTCTTGAAAGAATTGACAGATAAGAGTAGTATAGAGGTTGTTTATAAGAAAAATATCGGTCAACTACCTAAGAAAATAGAGGATAACGTTTTTCGAATTGCACAAGAATTCATTAGTAATACCCTTAAACACGCTAAAGCCAGTCGTTTAGAGGTTTATCTCAATCAAACAGAAACCGAGCTTCAACTTAAAATGGTCGATAACGGTGTCGGTTTTGATATGGATGAAAGTCATGATTTAAGTTACGGTATTCGTAATATTGAAGAACGTGTTGATGATATGGCTGGAACAGTTACATTGCTGAGCCAAAAAGGTAAAGGAGTATCAATGGATATTCGTTTGCCACTGGTAAAGGGAGGAAACGAGGAGAAAGAAGATGACCCAGAAAATTAAAGTTATCCTAGTTGATGACCATGAAATGGTACGTTTAGGGTTAAAAAGTTTTTTGAATTTGCAAGCAGATGTTGAGGTGGTTGGCGAAGCTGGAAATGGTTTAGATGGTATCAATTTGGCTTTAGAATTAAAACCAGATGTGGTTGTTATGGATTTGGTAATGCCAGAAATGAGCGGTGTCGAAGCAACATTGAAGCTTCTGGAAGAATGGAAGGAAGCTAAAATTCTTGTTTTAACATCTTACCTTGATAACGAAAAAATTTATCCTGTCATTGAAGCAGGCGCCAAAGGTTATATGTTAAAAACATCTAGCGCAGCAGAAATTTTAAATGCCATTCAGAAAGTTGCACGTGGTGAGTTAGCTATTGAAACAGAAGTGGATAAAAAAATCAAAGCCCATGATATGCAACCAGAATTGCATGAAGAGTTGACAGCGCGTGAACGTGATATTTTGCGATTACTGACTAAAGGGTATGATAATCAGACCATTGCTGATGAGCTATTTATCTCACTAAAAACCGTCAAAACACACGTTTCAAATATTCTAGCTAAGTTAGAAGTTGATGACCGTACACAAGCAGTCGTTTATGCCTTTAAACATCATTTAGTACCGCAAGATGACGAATAATGATATAATATAATCATGGCTTTTCTTTGATTTTTAAATTAGAAAGGAAAATGGGAAAGTGATGTCGCTTTTATGGAAAATAAGATTCTGATGACCTTTTCCTTTCCCATAATTTTCAGATGGATGTAAAAACTAAATACAAGGCTAAAAAAACTAAAATTGTCTTTTTTGACATTGATGACACCTTGCGCGTAAAAGCAACAGCCTATATGCCAGAATCAATTAAGTATGTTTTTAAAAGCTTAAAAGAAAAAGGTATCATGACTGGGATTGCAACCGGGCGTGCCCTTTATGGCGTTGTGCCAGAAATTCGCGCTCTAGAGCCTGATTATTTCGTGACGATTAATGGCACATATGTCATTGACAAAAAAGCAACAGAAATTGTTAATGATCCGTTGCCACGAGACATTGTCGAAAAATACGTTGCTTGGGCTAAATCAGAAGGAATTGAATACGGTTTTGCTGGAAAAGACAAACCAGTAGTTTCAGCTCGTTGTGACCTAATCGATGACGCAATGGTACCAATCTACGGTGTCTGCGACGTTGAGCCTGATTTCTATTTGACAAATGATGTTTATCATATGTGGACCTTTACGGAAAATAATGCTCAGTTGCAATTACCTGATGAATTAGCTGCAGAAATTCGTTTAGTCCCTTGGCATGAACATTCATCTGATGTCGTCAAAAATGGTATTTCTAAAGCTTCAGGTGTTGCGCACGTTCTAGAAAGTCAAAACTTAAAACCAATCAATGCCATGATGTTTGGTGATGGTCCAAATGACATGGAAATCTTTGATTATGTTGGCCTGAAGATTGCTATGGGCAATGCAGTCCCTGAACTCAAAGAAAAAGCAGATTTTGTAACAAAAACAGTAGAAGAAGATGGCATTTTATATGCTTTGGAGGAACTCGGTTTGGTAGAAAAACAATTACATTTTCCACAGGTTGACCTAACAACAGTTGAAGGTCCAGTTGCGACAATCAAAACTAATCACGGTGATATGAAGATTCAACTCTTCCCAGAACAGGCTCCAAAAACAGTTGCAAACTTTATTGCCTTGTCAAAAGATGGCTACTATGACGGTATTATTTTCCACCGCATTATCCCCGAGTTTATGATTCAAGGTGGTGACCCAACTGGCACTGGTACGGGAGGTCAATCTATCTATGGGGAGAGCTTTGAAGATGAATTCTCAGAAGAACTTTATAATGTTCGTGGGGCTCTTTCAATGGCTAATGCTGGACCAAATACAAACGGCAGTCAGTTCTTTATCGTTCAAAACAGCAAAATTCCTTATGCTCAAAAAGAATTAGAACGTGGTGGTTGGCCAAAACCAATTGCAGAATTTTATGCGACAAATGGAGGAACGCCACACTTGGACCGTCGCCATACCGTATTTGGCCAAATCATGGACGACGATTCATACAAAGTTTTAGATGAAATTGCTAACGTCGAAACTGGCGCTCAAGACCGCCCAGTTGAAGATGTCGTTATCGAAACAATTGAGGTAGTGGACTAATGAGAATTGGCGACAAAATCACTGGAACAATAACAGGTATAAAGCCTTATGGTGCCTTTGTCGCATTAGATAATGGGACAACAGGTCTTATTCATATTTCAGAAATTAAAACAGGTTATATTGAAAACATTTACCAATTACTCAGTGTTGGTGAAAAAGTTTTAGTCCAAGTTGTTGATTTTGATGAATTTACGCAAAAAGCAAGTTTATCTCTTCGCACACTGGAGGAAGAAAAACATCACTTACACCGTCGTCACCGCTTTTCAAATAGCCATCTAAACATTGGCTTTCAACCATTGGCAGACAATTTACCAAGATGGACAAAAGAAAGTCTAGAATTACTGACCAAAGAATAATAAAAAGCCTATCACAGCGACTGTGATAGGCTTTTGCTTTTATACATAGATCATTATTTTAATGATAAAGGAGAAATGTAACCTAAGGAAAGTTAACATAATCGGTGACATTAGTCGTTAAAATCATAAAGAGATGTTGAAAGATAGCGTTCGCCATTATCTGGGAGAAGTGTGAGAACTTTTTTCCCTTTACCAAGTTCTTTTGCCTTTTCAATGGCTGCATAAATGGCTGCCCCAGAAGAAATGCCTGCAAGAAAGCCCTCTTTTCCACCAAGATTGCGGCTAGTAATGATAGCATCGTCAGAAGCTACACGAATAACACCGTCATAAGCTTTGGTGTCAAGAGTGTCAGGGATGAAACCAGCTGAAATACCTTGGATTTTATGTGGACCAGGTTTTTCACCAGAAAGCACGGCAGATTCATCAGCTTCAACAGCATAAACTTGAACGTTGGGATTAGCTTTTTTAAGTGCATGAGAAACACCTGAAACTGTTCCACCAGTACCAACACCAGAAACAAAGGCATCAAGACCCGTTGGACCAAAAGCTTCGATAATTTCAGCACCTGTTGTCTCTTCGTGCACAGCAGGGTTAGAAGGGTTAGCAAATTGAAGAGGCACCCAACCATTTTTTTCTTCAGCAATTTCTTTTGCTTTGGCAATAGCCCCTTTCATGCCTTCACTTCCAGGAGTTAAAACGAGTTCAGCACCATAAGCTTGAATAATTTTGCGACGTTCAACACTCATTGTTTCAGGCATAACGATAATCACCTTGTAGCCTTTAGCGGCACCGACCCATGCAAGACCAATTCCGGTATTTCCAGAAGTTGGTTCAACAATAATATCGCCTGGTTTGATTGTACCTGCTTTTTCAGCATCTTCAATCATACGAAGGGCAATACGATCTTTGACAGAAGAACCAGGGTTGAAAGCTTCGATTTTAACATAAACATCAGCGGCACTTTCAGGAACGATATTGTTGAGTTTTACAATGGGTGTATTTCCAACTAACTCAGTAATTGAATGATAGATTTTTGACATATGATCACCTCTCATTGATTTAACAATTTATAGGTAACAGTATATGCCTAATATATTCCTTTGTAAAATATATATTCCTTATCAAAGTGATAAAAAAATACTATCACAGGGGAACTTCGACAATTTTTGAACCTGATTTAGTAAAGTCAACTCTGCCTTGGTAAAATTCAATCAAACGCCCACTAACTTCCTTAACATTATCAGGGTCAAGGTAAATATAGGTTGTGACCTTGTCGAGAAATTCTGTCTCACATTCTTGTAGGTTTTCAGTCTGTAAAAAGTTAGTAAAGGTTTGGTATTGAGGATAAGAAAGGGTGATTTTGAGTCCCTCTTGCTCTTTTACCTCAACTAGACCAATTTCCTTGAGAGCATTAGCAACACTGCCCGAATAAGCCCGAATAAGCCCACCAGACCCTAATTTAATACCACCAAAATAACGTGTCACAACGGCAACTACATTGGTTAAGCCTTGTTTTTCTAGGACAGTTAGCATTGGAACACCAGCAGTTCCACTTGGCTCACCATCATCGCTAGAACGCTTGATTTCAGCCTGTTCACCAATAATCATGGCTGAGCAAGAATGTGTTGCCTTGTAATGTTCTTTTTTGATTTGTGCAATGAATTGACGCCCCTCTTCCTCTGTGTCAACTCGTTTTAACTGACAGATAAAGCGTGATTTTTTAATGTCTTCTTCAAAAATGCCATCATGTTTAATTGTTTTATAGTTCATATCAAAATTTTACAAGATTTTAGGTGATTTAGCAAAATTTTTTCGAATAAATAAAGTATGGATAAACTGGATAATTATTATGGAAGACTATTTACACAAGATCAACTTTCGGATGCCTTAAAAAAGCAGGCTAAACAGTTGTCAGCAATGACAAAATTAAATCATCATTATGTTTGCAATCGTTGCGGTAGTCAAGTATCTTTACAAAATAAACTTCAAACAAACGTTTTTTATTGTCGAAATTGCCTTGTTTTTGGAAGAAATACGAGTAATGGACATCTCTATTATTTTCCACAAAAATGTTTTTCTAAAAAAGATTCTCTTATTTGGAAAGGAAGATTGACTCCTTACCAAGATGACGTTTCAAAAGGGATGTTAGAAGGCATTGGTGCTAAGAAAGACCTCCTTATTCATGCTGTTACAGGTGCTGGAAAAACAGAAATGATTTACCAATCTGTATCCAAAATAATTGATGACGGTGGTTGTGTTTGCCTAGCAAGTCCGCGAATTGATGTTTGTCTGGAGCTTTATAAACGCTTGTCACGTGATTTTTCGTGTCCGATTACATTGCTTCATGGAGATTCTGAGCCCTACAAACGTGCCCCTTTAATCATTGCCACAACACATCAACTTTTAAAATTTTACCAAGCTTTTGATTTATTAATTATTGATGAAGTTGATGCCTTTCCATTTGTAGATAATGCCGTGCTTTATCATGCTGTTGATAAAGCTATCAAACCTAATGGAACCAAGATTTTTTTAACAGCGACATCAACAGATAAATTAGATAAAAAAGTAAAAACAGGAACTCTGACCAAATTGCACCTTGCTCGACGCTTTCATGCTAATCCATTAGTTGTGCCACAAAAAATCTGGTTGTCTGGCATTTTATCCAATATGCAAAAGAAGAAAATTCCCCAGAAATTAATAAATCTTCTAAAAAAACAACGTCAAACCCGCTATCCTTTGCTAATTTTCTTCCCAAACATCGAACAAGGAGAAGCCTTTACTCAAATTTTACAGACCTATTTTCCAGAAGAACAAATCGCCTTTGTGTCTAGTAAAACAGAAAATCGCTTAGAAATTGTAGAAAAATTTAGGAAACAAGAACTTTCTATTTTGGTAACAACAACTATTTTAGAACGTGGTGTCACTTTCCCATGCGTAGATGTTTTTGTAGTGCTTGCCAATCATAGATTATACACTAAAAGCGCGCTCGTTCAAATTTCAGGGCGGGTTGGAAGAGCAGCAGAGCGTCCAACAGGAGAGCTGTTATTCTTACATGACGGTAGCACTAAAGAAATGAGGAAAGCTATTGCTGAAATTAAAGCAATGAATCAAAAAGGAGGATTTGCATGATTTGCCTACTCTGTGGACAAGAATTTTCCAAAAAAGAACAATTTTTAAACCTTATCCTAATGAAAAAAGATAATAATGGTGTGTGCCTGAATTGCCAAAAAACATTTGAAAGAATAGGGGAGGTTCATTGCCCAAACTGCTTTCGAAAGGGCTTTTCCCAGCAATGTTCAGACTGTCAAGCTTGGGAAAAACAAGACCATCACGTGTCTCATGAAGCCCTCTTTACCTATAATGCTCCAATGAAGGACTATTTTTCAAAGTATAAATTTCAAGGAGATATTCTTTTAAGGGATGTTTTTTCAAAAGAAGTCAAACAAGCGTTAAAAAAATATAAAAACTATACTTTTATCCCTGTTCCTATCAGTCCAAAACGGCTAGAGGAGAGACAATTTAATCAAGTAACAGCAATTCTAGAAGTAGCTAAAATTTCTTACCAAAACTTATTAATCAAGAAAGATATTGGCAAACAATCTGAAAAAACACGAAAAGAGCGTCTAGAGACTCTCAATCCTTTTTCCTTGAAGGAAGTTACAAGAGTACCAGAAAATGTTTTAATTATTGATGATATTTACACCACTGGTGCTACCTTGAAAGGAATTTATCAGCTTTTCTATGAGAATGGCACCAAAAATGTAAAAAGTTTTACGATTGTACGGTAAATACTTGCAAATTTTCATGAAAGTAGTATAATAAAGAAGTAAAGAAAGCGTTTTATAGAGAGAAAGAGGTGTTTTTATGATTAAATATAGTATTCGTGGCGAAAATATCGAAGTAACTGATGCGATTCGTAACTATGTTGAAACAAAACTTGGAAAGATTGAAAAATACTTCCATGCTGGACAAGGTTTAGATGCCCGTATTAATCTTAAAGTCTATCGTGAAAAAACTGCCAAAGTTGAAGTAACCATTTTAGTGGATTCGATTACGCTAAGAGCAGAAGATATCTCACAAGATATGTATGGCTCAATTGATTTGGTCACTGACAAAATTGAACGCCAAATCCGTAAAAACAAAACTAAAATTGCTAAGAAACATCGTGAAAAATTACCAGCTAGCCAAATTTTCACAAGTGAATTTGAAGCAGAGCCTGTGGAAGAAGGACCAGCGGTAAAAGTTGTTCGTACGAAACACGTTAGTCTAAAACCTATGGACATCGATGAAGCGCTTCTTCAAATGGATCTTTTAGGACACGACTTCTTTATCTACACAGATGCAGAAGACGGTGTTACAAACGTTCTTTATCGTCGTGAAGATGGTGAACTTGGCTTAATTGAAGCAAAATAATTTACTAACAAATCAGAAATCCGCAATTTGCGGATTTTTTATTAAGCCTAAAATGTCAATGATAACCTGCATTTTTAAGTGTTAATTTAAGACATTGAGATAAGTTTTAATCCTAAGAGTCTGAAAAATACCAAAAAAGATATTGACAAAATAGGTTATGAAATGATAAGCTATTATGGCTGTCAATTGAGTAGCAACTTTATCAGCAATCAAGAATTGCAACCTTGAAAATTTTTTGAAAAAGATGTTGACAAAAAATTTCTTGGATGATAGACTAATATAGCTGTTGTCCGAGAGGGCGGCGGCAATCGGATTGAAATAGAGTTAAAAAAACTTAAAAAAGTAGTTGACAATCTATTTCAGATTTGATAGAATATAGAAGTTGTCTCTTGGGAGGCAAAGACCTTTGAAAACTGAACAAGACGAACCAAACGTGCGGGTTGAGAAATCGACCTGTTAAGAACGATAAATCTGTCAGTGACAGAATGAGAACACGATTAAACGAGAGTTTGATCCTGGCTCAGGACGAACGCTGGCGGCGTGCCTAATACATGCAAGTAGAACGCTTTTTACTTTAGCTTGCTAGAGTAGAAGGAGTTGCGAACGGGTGAGTAACGCGTA
>NZ_NETH01000039.1 GCF_003337175.1 Streptococcus gallolyticus | reverse complement strand
CCCCAATTATCACAAATTTGTCATCACTTCTACCAAAACTACTGTCCAGACTCCTTCAAACATCGTCGTAATGTTAGTTTAGCCAAAGTTTCAGATGAATCAATTCTTGTCTTGCTTTTGTTACAAGCTGAACTAGGCCTAACGTCACAGCGTCATTTTTACAGCATCTGCCACCTCTTTCCTTGTGGGCAGCTACTAGAAAGAAGTCGTTTCAATCGTCGGTCAAAACAATTGATTTGGCTCATCCAATTAATCCGAAAAGCTATGAGTGAAATGCTTCCATCTGATAAACTAGCCATTATAGATAGTTTTCCTTTGCCACTTTGTCAACCTGTTCGCAATCACAGAGCTACCATTTTTAAAGGATTAGCCGATATTGGCTATAACGCCTCTAAACATCTTTGGTTCTACGGCTTCAAAGTTCATATGCTGGTGACCTTATCTGGTTATATTCTGAACTATGTTGTCACACCAGCCTCTGTCCATGATATCAAGGTGGTTTATGAACTATTAGAGGGATGTAAGCAATCGGTTATCTTAGGTGATTTAGGCTACCTGAGCAGTGAACTCAAGAAGGACTTAGAACAACAAGGTTACCATCTATGGACGCCATTTCGTAAAAACATGACAGGAGCCGAAGAACATAACAATTGGAAAGTGATGACCATGAGACGAACTATTGAAACACGTTTTTCTGAACTGTGTCGTCTCTTTAACATTGAACATACATTAGCTAGAAGCCTAGCCGGACTACAGTTACGAATTGAACAAATTATTCTAGCTCATAACTTACGCTATTTTGAAATGAACTAGCACCACGGATTATTATATAATTTTTTGAACGAAAGAGGTTAGAAAAACAAGGAAAAATGGGATGCTTATTTAGCAAATATGCAAAAAACAGGTCGTATCTTAACGCGTGGTTAGCCAATTCCTGATGATTTGTACCACTTGGCAGTAGATTGTTTGGTGCAACATGTTGACAATGATATTTTGTTTGTGCAAAGACAGTTAGAAAAAGAGTCTTTTCCAGGATGTTTTGAAGCTAGTGCAGGCAGATCTACTCTTTATGGTGAGGATTCTAAACAAGCTGTCCGACGTGAGTTACTGGAAGAAACTGGTCTTGTACCAGTTGAATTAACATTTTCAAAAGGACTGTTTATAAAGATGACAATTGTATCATGGATAGCTACCTTGCTCTGGTAAATTCTCCCAAAGATACCATAACTCTCCAAAATAGCGAAACCATTTCGTACCAATGGGTGGCAAAAGAAACGTTAAAAGCATTTTTAGAAACACACCCAGTCACTCCAAGACACCACTTATTGGTAGAAACATTGTTTTTAGATGATTAATATTCCTAACCTCTCTTTTTGTGCCTACTGCAAGTTATTCTGATTTTTTGCGGCGTTTGAGTTCGAGCAAAGCGATGCTTGCTAGGCTTAAAGCACCTGCAAAAGTAAGAAGTGTGCCATCTTTTTCACCTGTCGCTGGTAAAGTATCGGCAGCATCAGTAGTTGTTAGCGTTTCAAGATTGGCATCTCCTGTGATAAGTGTCGTTGTCATCTCCACACCAGAAGCTTGCGCTTGGTCATCAGGTGTCATGCCAGTTTCAGCAGAGGGTTGTGCTGCCATATCTGATGATGATTGAGCAGCTTCTTGCGCATAAATAATGCCGTATTGACTAAAATGTTCCGTATCAAAGATGACAAATGTCAATGTTTGCCCTGCCACAGTACGGCTGATTTCTTCAAATGCTAGTGACTGTGGTTGTCCATTTTCTGGGAGATAAAAGACTTGAGCAACAGTCTTGCCAGCATCAATTGGTAAAATAACTCGCGTTGTTTTTGTAATGGCTAAGACATTTCCAAAATTGTCAGTTGGCTGAATATCAAACAAATCGTAATCTGTTCCTTTTAGAACTTCTGGTGTTTTGACATCATGTGTTTCTTGGTGACTTACCTTGATTTTCTTGATGTCATCACGTTCACCTGCTCCTAAAATAAGGCTAACACCACTTGCCTCATCATAAAGCGTGCATTCCGTTTCAGCGCTAGCTTTTTTCAAACGTAAAATGGTAGCTGTTAGTGGATCGAGGGTTAATCCTGTTTCAGTCATTGTGACACCGCTTGGATTTTCTATCGCTTCTACTCCTGCTTGCTTACCATCTGCAATGATTTCAGCTGATAGGAGATTTCGGTAATCATCTGTCAATACAAAATCACGCGCCACGGTATCTGCATTGATAAAAACAGCGTAAATATCGCCATTGCTAGCAATTGTTTGATAAGCAATAATCAAATCTTCTTGCTCAACACCATTTTCATTTGGAATGGTTATCAAGCTCACATTGCGGTCAACTTCTTCTTTGGTTTTAAGCGTAAAAGCATCTGTTGAGCGGCGAATGGCAATCAAACCTTTTGTATAAGCTTGGCTTTGCGTATTTTCTGGGTAAGCTTCGCTATCTGTGGCTTTAGCCCAATCAAAATGATTAATCGCATCTGTCGAATCATAAGAATCACTGATGAAATATGGGTATTCAAACGGTGTGCCGTCAGCATTGGTCAACAAATCAGATTTTGCTGGCACTTTATCTGCTGAAACTGGTGTCTTGTAATCCTCGTCAAGGAATTGTTTCGTACGACCGTACTCTTGACCAGAATGAATAAAGGCAGTTCCTTGTGATGTCAAGACAATAAGGTTTCCTAAACGCAAACGACGTTGGATTTCTGCTTCATTTTCAGCAACAGCTGGATCTTTTTGAATGGATTTTGTAATCACATCATGAAGCGTTAAATTGTCATGAGCAGCAATGTATTGAATCACATCACCTGGGTCATCTGCGGTGAAATTACTTGGCTGAGCTTTAATATTATTAAAGAGTGTTTGCAAATCTTTTGCGCCACCTGTAATAAATGCTGCCACTCCTTCACTTGGATAACCTGATTTGAGGAGGTTACGAATGTCATCAGAGAAAGAAGCGACGCTATCAGTTTGTGACATCCAAGTCTGGTCTGCTGGTTGTCGGCTATCATTAGCATCTCCAGCATAAGAAATCCATCCCTCGCCAAGCATGATAATATTCGGATTCAGTGCTTTAGCCGTATCATATGCCATTTGCACCGTTTCGGCATCCAAATCTCCCATCATATCAAAACGAAAACCATCAACTTTGAACTCATCAACCCAATAAGCAATTGAATCAAGCACCAAACGTCTGGTCATATAATGCGTTGTTCCTGGGCGACCGCCACCAAAGCTTGTTTTAGCTGTTCCATCAGCTTCCATGAAATGATAATAATTTGGCTCCAAATCTTCAAGAATAGCAAGGTCAGCTGTGTGATTGTAAACCACATCAAGAATAACACCCATCCCACGTTTATGGATTTCAGCAATCAAATGCTTGAATTCCTCAATGCGTTTTGCTGGGTTAGTTGGATCTTCTGAATACATTCCTGTCAAAGCAAAGTAGCTCTGTGGGTCATATCCCCAGTTATAATTCGTATTGCTAGAAGCATAGCCCGTCAAGCGCTCAGCATTCGCCAATTCATTGACATAATAATAGCTCATCACTGGCAAAAGTTGAATATGCGTCACGCCAAGCTCTTGAAGGTAATCTAATTTTTCAACAAAGGCTGCAAAAGTCCCAAATTGATGTTGGAGTTCATCTGAAATAGCGGTATCTGATGTGAAATCACGAACGTGTGCTTCGTAAATAATAGCATCTTCACGGTCTGTATATCCGCTAATATCAGCGTAGGTCAATTCTTGATTGCCAATTGTACTAGTATCTACAATCGCAGCTTTTGCTACCTTGTATGACGGGTCAACTCCAATCAAATCACTATTCCATTTGGCTAATGATTTGGCATAAGGATCAAGTGCAAGAACCGTTTCATCTCCACGTGTGATTTCATAATGATAATAATAACCACGATAATCAGAAACACCAAGACCTGATTCTTGCGTCAGAGCTACTGACCATTGACCCTTATCACCTTTAACCATGGCAATCTTTCCAATAACCTTAGTTTGGTCATCTTTATCATAAAGAACCACCGAAACACTATCTGCACTTGGTGACCAAACGGTCAAATCAACACGCGCTCCTTCTTCTGACACGCGCGCGCCTAACTCACCATCATAGGCATAAAGAGAATCTGTATATTGCCAATTGGTCTTAGCTTGATAGTCATCACCAGCATAACTAACCGTGTATGGTGCTAAAAGTTGTGAAAAATCACCAACAATCGTTAACTGATTAGCGTCAGGATTCAATACAAGGTCAGAAATAGTCATCAGATTACCATCTTTATCAGTTACCTTAACATTTTCAAACAAGTCATCCTTATCAGCGTCAGCTAAATGGCTAACGATAGCAACAATCTCTGTCGGACTCGTTTGCTTGGCTGATGTCAAACGAACAGTACTTACAAAATATGGATTCGTGTAAATTGTCTTATCCTCGTCTTTCAAGAAAATTTGTGTGTGATTAGCTAAATCTTTAAAGCTATAATTGTCTGGCTGAATTTTGGCATCATCGCCCTCCTTAGACTCATCTAGTAAGAGAAATCCAAGTTCATTGAAATCTGATAGAGCAATATCCATATAAACGCCGTATTTACCTACATTTTCAAAATCAATACCGTCTGGCCATGACCCCAAACGGTCTGTAACGGAAGAATCAACACTTCCCCAAAGCCAAAGGGCTAAATTGTCATAATTGCCATCACTACGATAGTAATTAATTCGAATCGTTCCTTCTTCAAGTGGTTCGTAATAATTGATCGCGTAGTTCTCATCAAACCAAACTTCATTCATCTCTTGACTGATTAAATTGACAACTTTATCGCCTGTCAAATTATCACCATTGGTATTATTGATGAGCAACCCTACTTTCTGACGCACTCCAGCTGCCAATTTCACATCAATATAGTAGCCATAGCTATCTTGTTTTAGATTGGATAAATTGATAGCGCCATTTGGCCAAGATTCTGACGGTGTTTCAACGTCTTCCCAAGTCCACAATCCCAAACTAGACAAATCATCTGTCGGCAAGGTTTTAAAATGAATGCGAATGGTATTTTCGGCAATTGGTTCTTCTTCAGTTTGTGCAATAAAAGCAGACGTAATTGCCCCTGTTGACACTTTAAGAAGCATGGTACCGCCAGCTGAAATGGCTGGTGTTTCAAGGTCAAGATAATAAGCGCCATCTTCGCCAAGCACCGCTTGGTAAGTTTGACCGCTATAATAATCTGTCACCACGGCATCATCAGACAATAACAAACGAAGAGTCTGGCTTTCATCTTTAAGATTATACAAAATGTAGGCAGCATCCGTATCATTTTCACGTTTAGCCAGTAGCCATTGTTGACTATCATTAACCGCTACCGTGCTATGGCTACCACGTGCTAACAATTCGCTGTTGTCACGACGAAAGGCTAATAATTTTTGGTAATGTTCCAGAACATCATTGCCCTCAACATCATCCCAGTCAAACTCGTAACGATTATCGTAATAAGGCCAGTTATTGGCACCAGATTGACCGAGTTCCTCACCATAATAAATCACAGGCTGACCTTTGGCAGTCAATAAGAGCGTTGCAGCAACTTTTAATTTGGAAAGGTCACCACCAATACTATAAAGGAAACCATCTTCGTCATGACTGCCAAGGAATTGTGCCAAAGTGTAAGAACTTGTCAACACATCATTACGCGCGATTAATTCTTCATTGGCTTGTTTCAGATTGCCGTTAACAAGCAACTTCGCAATATCTTTAAAGCCAAAGTCCAGTAAGCTATCCATACTGCCAGTACCCAAGTCGCCTTTGGTGTCCTTATAGCTCGCTCCCCAACTTTCACCTACCAGATGAAAATCCGCATCTTTCAGCGCTAGCTCATTTTTAAAATATTGCCAAGTAGTGTCATCAACGTGCTTGACAGTATCTACACGAAAGGCATAGATACTATTGCCTTTGGCAGTTGTTGACTTTTCAAGCCAAGCTGTTTGCCATGCTACCAACTGCTCACGGACAGTTTCTTCTTCAGTTTTGAAATCAGGCAGACCAGATTGTGAACCTTGAATGTCGTCGCCCTTGTCCTCCTCTGCTGTCCGAACCATACCTGCAAATGTTTCTTCCGTACCATAACCAGAATGGTTCAAAACCACATCTACAATAATATTGATACCACGCTCTGCCGCTTCGTCAATTAATTCATGGAAATCATCAAGTGTTCCAAGATGTGGATTGAGCGCTTCAAAATCACTTGCCCAGTAACCATGATAAGCATAGTATTCCATTCCTTCTTCGGTACCCACATTTTGTGGAATATTTTCCACGATTGGTGTTACCCAAATGCTCGTTACACCTAGTTCCTTGAGATAATCTAATTTTGCTGTTACTCCTTTGAAATCCCCACCTTTATAAGTACCAGCTTGGTTAATCGCTCCAGCATAATCTTGATTGTAAGGATTGTCATTGCTAGTATCACCATTATAAAAACGATCTGTCAGCATGAAGTAAATCACTTGTTCATCCCAATCAAGTTCACCTTCTTGCTTAACACGTTCTGTAATGGTTACCGTAACAGTTGTATCATAATAGCCGTTGTCACTATCATAAACACGGACAGGTAAGTCATAGTCTCCAGGCCTTGTGTCAGAAGTTGCTGTGATTGTCACACGATTAAGCTCAGGCGAAATTTCAATAATGCCTCCACCAATTGCTGTTGTATCCACTTGCATACGTGTAATGTCAACATTTTCAGGATTCGTAACAACAACATCAATCAAGTCAGTTTCGTTATCATTAAATGAACGATAACTGCTGGCTGATACAGTCACTTGATGAACACCAGGCGTGGCTTTTGAAAAATCTTGCCCAGTAACCGTCGCAATATAATATGGGTTGGTGTAAACTGTCGCATCATCATTGTGCAAGAAGATTTGGCTATGACTATCGCGTTCTGAGAAGCTCAAATCAATCGTTTTATTGCCGACACCGTCTGGGTCATTTTGATTAACCAATAAAAAGCCAATGTTAGAATCTAATAACTTTGATAGCGGAACATCAACATAACGTCCGTATGCTCCCTCTTGCGTGAAATCAAGGGCATCAGTTGGCCAAGTTGAAAATTCACCTGCTACATCTCCCCATACCCAAACGCCCCAACCATCATAATCGCCATCATCACGTTGATAATTTATCCGAATAATACTATCATCAGCTAGAGGTTTGTAGGTATATGTCTTAAAATCAGAGGTCACCCAAACTTCGTTAACATCTTGAGATAAAGGCGTTATATTCTGGTCAGAATCGCTGATTTTCTCACCATTTTTTAAGAGAAGGTAGCCAATCTCACCATGGCTAGCAGTCTGTTTGACATCAATGTAGTAGCCAAAATCATCTTTTTGATTTTCTGAAAAAACCGTTGCGGCTGCTGGCCAATTATTCCCGTCAGACGGTTCAGCAACAGCACCCCAAGTCCATAAACGATACTGACTAAAATTGTCATCACTCACTTCTTGAAAATGCACTCGAATGGTATCTTCGATAATGGCAGATGTCGTATTCTCAAGCCTTTCTGGTGTGGCGTTAAGAAGTGTATCATTATTTTCAGCAGTTGCATCCGTTGCTAACTGGTCAAGGCTAGTAGTGTCATTACTCGCTTCTTGAACATTAACTTCTGCTACGTTTTCAGCTGTATCGATTTCCTCAACAGCTTGGTTACCATCAGTTTCAGCCGCAGCAGTTTGAGTATTATCTTCGCTAACTATTGATTCAGTATTTTCAACTTCAATTTGCGTATCAACCTCAGTTTGTGTGTCAGCCAAGGTATCAATCTCACTTTGTGCGACATCAATAGCTTGCTCTGCTATTTCCGATTGATTTGTTACCAATCCCCTTGTCACATCAGCGCTGATTTGGTCAGCAGAGACACTATTTGCTAAACTGGCACTCCAAAAAAGAGCTGTCGCAATAGCAACAGAAGCAACACCAACTTTTAGCTTACGAATTCCAAAAAACTGCCGTTTTTCAAGAAAAGAAAGCCGACTTATCTTTTTCATACAGAACCTCCGTATCTTTCAACATAATGATTTTTATGCTTTCAGTATATAAAATGTTTTTAAATTACGCAAGCGTTTTCTTGAATATTTTTTAGATTTATTCGGAATTTCAAAGATAATATTATATGAATTGCGTTATCTTAGGTGCAATCGATTGCTTCTAAAAATACAAAAAAACCGAGCATGGCTCAGATTCTTTGGTTATATCGTTAAACATGCAAATGCAGTGCTTAATAATTAGTAATTAGTAATTTCTGGTCGGTCGTGGACATTACTTTTCTTACCTTGGCGTGCTTTTAAAACAGCATCAACATCTTCAATACTAACGCCAGTTTCGACCAACATTACTGCCAAATGGTACAGAACATCTGCTGTTTCATTGGCGATTTCATCTTTGTCTGCATTTTTGGCTGCAATGACAACTTCTGTCGCTTCTTCCCCAACCTTTTTAAGAATTTTATCCACTCCTTTATCAAAAAGGTAATTGGTATAAGAACCTTCCTTTGGATTTTCTTTACGGTCTATTGCTTCTTTATATAATGTTTCTAGCATGTCTTTATCCTTTCTATCATCACAAAATATCATTGAAAAAACAGCTGTAAGCGCCCGTATGACAAGCAGCTCCCTCTTGCTTAACAGCGACCAATAAGGTGTCACAGTCGCAATCCGTTTTGATTGATTTGACGTATTGATAATGACCGCTGGTTGCCCCTTTATGCCAGATTTCTTGACGTGAGCGGCTCCAGTAGTGCATTTGCTTGGTTTCCAATGTTAAGCGATACGCTTCTTCGTTCATATAGGCTAACATCAGTACTTGTCCTGTTTGGTAATCTGTCACAATCACAGGAACAAGACCATCTTGTTTCGCGAAATCAAGTTTTATTTCACTCATTGTCTCACCTCAATTCCTGCAGCAGCCATGGCAGCTTTGGTGTCAGCAATTGAAACTTGACCAAAGTGGAAAATGGAAGCGGCAAGCGCACCTGTTGCAGTTGTTTTTTCAAAAACGTCAACCATATGGTCAATATTTCCTGCACCACCAGACGCAATGATTGGGACATTAACCACATCAGCGACAGCATTTAGCATATCCAAATCAAATCCTGACTTCGTGCCGTCTTTATCCATGCTGGTTAGTAAAATCTCACCTGCACCAAGGCTGACAACAGTCTTTGCCCATTCAATCAAATCAATACCAGTATCCTTGCGCCCACCTGCCACATAAACATGCCAAGTGCCGTCAGCTTCTTTACGAGCATCAATAGCCGATACCACACATTGATTGCCAAATTTTTCAGCACAATCTTTGATGAGTTGAGGATTGGCTACCGCAGAAGAATTAACTGCGACCTTGTCCGCACCAGCTTTAAGCATTTTATTCATGTCCTCAACCGAGCGAATGCCACCGCCAACTGTAAAAGGAATGAATACTTGATCAGCCACACGTTTCACCATTTCCACAGTTGTGTCACGTTTTTCATGTGTTGCGGTAATGTCCAAGAACACCAATTCATCACACCCAGCTTCATAATAAGCACGCGCCGCATCAACAGGATCACCAACATCTGTTAAATTAACAAAATTAACCCCCTTAACCACGCGTCCGTCTTTAACATCAAGACAAGGAATAATGCGTTTTTTCAGCATAGCTATCCTCCAAAAGCTTTCAATTCGTCAAGGCTAATATTGCCGTTGTAATAAGCTTTACCAACGATTGTCCCAGTGACACCAATTTCTTGCAATGTCACCAAATCATTCTTCTTGGCAATGCCGCCAGAAGCAATAACTTTAGCTGTCGTTAACTCAGCCACCAAACGTTCATAATGTTCAACATTTGGTCCTGTTAGCGTACCATCACGGTCAACATCTGTATAGACAAATAGGGTCACCCCCATTTTCTCCATGGCTTTAGCTAAGCTGATGTAGTCAACCTTACTCGTTTCTAGCCAACCCTCAGTTGCCACAAAACCATTTTTAGCATCAATACCAACCACAATTTTATCACTACCAAATTTATTTAAAGCTGCCTTGACAAAATCTGGATTTTTCACTGCCATAGATCCGATAATCACACGGTCAATACCAACTGCTAGGTAATCTTCAATTTGCTCAAGGGTACGAATACCGCCACCAACTTCGACACCAAGCCCTGATTCTTGCTTCAACTTGGCAATTAAATCGCGATTTGTTGCTCGCCCATCAAGCGCTCCGTCCAAATCAACAACGTGGATAAATTCAATACCAGCTTGCGCAAAGATTTTTGCTTGTCCAAGCACATCTGGATTAACAACCGTTTTTTGGTTGAAATCACCTTTAAAAAGACGAACTGCCTGTCCTTCTTTAATATCAATCGCTGGAAGAATCTGCATATAAACTCCTTTTCTTTATAAAACGCTACTCTAAGCAACTTAAAATCATTCTTAGTCACCACAAAGGGCAGTAAATTTTTCAAGAATTCCTAAACCGACGGCACCTGATTTTTCAGGATGGAATTGCGCTCCGTAAACATTATCCTTGTGAATCATGGCTGGTACTTCAATACCATAATCAGCAGTCACATCAATGTATTCTTTCGGAACATCTGTAAAATAGCTATGCACAAAATAAACAGATTTGCCAGCAAGCCCTGCTGTTAACGGACTATCTTGTTTCACTGTCAAATCATTCCATCCCATATGCGGAACAGGCATGGTCTTAGTTGCTTGAATGTCACGACAAACACCTGGGATAAAGCCAAGTCCTTGTGTTTTTTGGTGTTCCAAGCCAATCTCTGTCAAGACCTGCATTCCTAAACAAATGCCCAGTAACGGCGTTCCCTTAGCTACTGCTTCCTTGATAGCAGAAACCAAGCCACGCTCTTGTAACTCAGCCATGGCGGCTGGATAAGCACCAACCCCTGGCAAAATCAGACCGTCCGCAGCTAAAATCTTGTCTCGATTACTAGACAATTCAGCCTGAACACCGATTTTCTGTAAAGCTCTTAACACATTAGCAGTATTACCTGCATCATAATCAATCACAATTATCATATCTTAGCTCTCAAGTCTTCCACACACTACTAAATGACACGTAGCGTGGCTGATTTCCTTTCTCTGTATTTTAAAGCAATCCTTTTGTTGAATTGACACCATGGATCTCAGGGTTAATGGTAATCGCTTCGCGAAGAGCACGACCAGTTGCCTTAAAAAGACTTTCTGATTTATGGTGATTATTTTTTCCGTGTAAAATTTTCAAATGCAAATTCATCTGAACATTAAATGCCAAGGCTTGGAAAAATTCTTCAACCAATTCTGTATCAAAATTGCCAAGTTTTGGATTATCAAACTCACAATCAAAAACAAGGTAGCTACGCCCTGATAGATCAAGACTTGCCATACCAAGCGTTTCATCCATGGGAACAAAAGCTGTACCATAACGATTGATGCCAGCCTTATCACCAATAGCCTCTTTCAAAGCTTGTCCTAAAACAATTCCCACATCTTCAACCGTATGGTGACTATCAACATGCAAATCACCATCTGCTTTTACTACAAGGGAAATACGGCTATGTCTTGCAAAAAGGGTCAACATATGGTCAAAAAAACCAACACCAGTATCAATCTCTACTGGTTCTTGAGTATCTAAATTAAGGCTCAACTTAATCTTTGTTTCAAAGGTATTACGTTCAATCTCTGCTTGTCTCATAAAATATCCTTTTCTTTCTGTGCAAGTAAGGTCACTAGTTTTTACCATCTAAAATATCAATGACTTTGTACAAATCTGCTTCGTTGATTTGGTAAGGCGCTTCTTTTCGTACAACTGGCTTAGCACAAAAAGCGATACCAATACCAGCTGTTTTAATCATTGGTAAATCATTAGCACCATCTCCCATAGCAATGGTTTGACTTAATTCTAAGCCATTTTCAGCTGCCCACTCAATCAAACTAGCTTTCTTGACGTCTTTAGTGACGACCTCGCCAAGGACCTTACCTGTCAAAACACCATCTTTAACTTCTAAGCGGTTAGCCTTGACATAATCAAGTCCGATACGTTCTGCCAACACATCAACCGTTTCATGGAAACCGCCTGACACGACAGCCACTTTATAACCACGACGATGCAATTCTGCCACTAATTTCTCAGCACCATTTGTAAAATGCATGCGCGCAAGCACCTTATCAAAAATGCTTTCTGGCAAGCCCTTCAATAAACCGACACGTTCATCTAAGGCTTGTTTAAAATCAAGTTCACCATTCATGGCACGCGCAGTAATGTCAGCAATCTTCTCACCAACACCCGCTTCTTCACCCAATAAATCAATTCCTTCTTCTTGAATGAGGGTAGAGTCCACATCCATTACCAATAATCCAGTTACCCTAGTCATGACGCACCTCGATAGCTCTAGCATGAGCTTGCAGACCTTCCGCATACGCAAGTCTTGTAATATCGTGACTAGCTGCATTCACAGCAATTTTTGAATAGTGCATATACTGGATACGTTTGACAAAATCATAAACACCTAATGCCGATGAAAAACGGCTTGTGCTAGTTGTTGGCAAAATATGATTTGCCCCTGCGTAATAATCACCAATTGGTTCACTCGTGAAATGCCCAAGGAAAACAGAACCTGCATTTTCAATCGCATCAAGATAATCATAAGCATTATCCATAGCAATTTCCAAATGTTCTGGCGCCACTTGGTTCATCAATTCAAACATTGCCTCAACAGAATCTGCCATGATGATACGACCATTATTTTCAACAGAAGCACGCGCAATTTCTTCACGTGGCAAGGTTTTAAGTTGTTCTTCAATTTCCTTTTCAACCGCATCCGCTAACGCTGCTGAATTTGTCACCAAAATCGCACGCGCACGCATATCATGCTCAGCTTGTGAGAGCAAATCTGCTGCAACGTATTTTGGATTGGCTGTGTCATCTGCAATCACACCAATTTCAGACGGACCTGCAATCATATCAATACCAACAATACCGTAAACAAGTTTTTTAGCTGTCGCAACAAAAATATTTCCTGGTCCAGTAATCTTATCAACACGAGGAATTGTTTCTGTACCATATGCCAAAGCAGCGACACCTTGAGCCCCACCAACTTGATAAATCTTATCAACACCAGCTAACGAAGCAGCCACCAAAATCGCAGGTTCGAAATGCGCCTGTGGCGGTGTAATCATGATAATTTCTTTAACACCAGCAATCTTAGCTGGAATGACATTCATCAAAACAGATGACGGATAAGCAGCAGTTCCACCTGGGACATAAACCCCAACACGCTCAATCGGACGAATCAATTGCCCACGAACAACGCCTTCAGTTGGTTGGTCCTCAAATCCTTTTTCCAACTGTTGCTTGTGATAACTTTCAATATTCGCTTTGGCATTTTTGAGGGCTTCCAAAACCTCGGCATCAATTGCCTCAAACGCTTGGTCAACCAACTCCTTGCCAACTTCAAAATTATCAAGCGTAATCTTGTCAAATTTTTCTGAATAGGCTTTAAGTGCTTTATCACCATTTTCTTTGACATCTTCTAAAATTTGACGAACCGCATCATCAACATCAAGATTTTCTTTGCTTAATGCTAATTGTTCTTGGTAGAGAATTTTTGACATTTCTTCTGTCGTTCCTGTTAAACGTTTCATTTAAAAGCTACCTCCTCATTTCCAACGATACTTTCCAATTTTTGGATAAATGGCATGATTTCAGGATTATTTTTCAAAGCCGCTTTATTCACAATCAATCGTGCTGAAATGCGGCAAATATCTTCATAAACTTTAAGACCGTTAGCAACTAGCGTATTTCCAGTCTCAACAATATCAACAATAGCGTCCGCTAAACCAATAACAGGGGCAATCTCAACACTTCCTTGAATTGAAATGATTTCGACATCTTCTCCTTTTTTATTGAAATAATCGGTCGCAATGGTTGGGTATTTTGTAGCAATTCGTTTTCGTTTATGGTCATGTGGGTCATAAGAATCCGTTGAAGCTACTGAGAATTTACATAAACCAAAATTCAAATCAAGCATTTCAAGATAACCTGTTGGGTGCTCAATCAACAAGTCCTTTCCGACCACACCAAGGTCAGCCACACCATGGCGCACATACGTTGTCACATCAGGTGCCTTGACGAGCAAAAAACGGAATTTTTTATCTGGGCTTTCAAAAATAAGATGACGTCCCTTATTTTCCATAAACATCATGTCAAAACCCGCTTTTTTCAGAAGTTTCACCGTATCTTTTTCAATACGTCCCTTGGTTAAAGCAATCGTCATTTGATTTTCCATTAGGCACCTCCTTCTAAATTATCATGTACAGCTTGGTAAACGGCATCAATATCTACTGCCCAACCGACCGCAGTCAATGTTTTAGCCCCAAAACGTTCAAACAGTTTATCATACCGCCCACCTGAGGCAAAAGCGTCTGGCACCTTATCTCCAAAGACTTTGAACATCACGCCAGTATAATACGGCATTGTCGGAATTTGTGCCAAATCAATGTTGCTCTTTGGTAACATTTCAGATACCTGATTGAGCAAGTTTTCCAAATCTGTCAAAGCAACCAAAATCGCTTGATTCTCGACAAGTTCACGCGCACTTTCTAAAACTCGATGACTTTCTCCAAAAAGATAAGGCAAATGTTTCAAAAACTCATCAAATTCACTCGGATATTTTTTGGTAAATTCATTTAACTGAGTGATATTTTTATCTTTAATCGCTTGTGCCAAAGTTTCTTCAACTGCTTGTGGCAAAGCCAAAGTCTCAAAAATGATTTGTAAAATCGCAGCATGTGAAAATTCAAATTGATAAGACGGGATATCCGCTCTATCAAGGGCTTCCTTGGCCGATTGGATTGCCTCAAAAACAGCTTCCTTAGCTGGAAAACCAACAATCTCAACACCAGCTTGCGTGTGCTCATTCATCAAACCACGCATTTCTTCGTTGTATTTGAAAACCTTACCCGAATAGGAGAATTTAATCGGCGTTTCAACTTGCGTCGAAGCAATGACACGTCCAATCTGACTGGTAATATCAGGACGAAGCGTCAGCAATTCACCACTTTTATCAAAGAAATTGTAATTATTTTTCGTAATCGTATCACTAAAGACTTCAAAATGTTCCAAGGTCGGTGTTTCAATTCGATTGAATCCCTGACTCATCAAGAAATCACTGATATCACGTTCTATTTTGTAGGTAACACGCGCACGTTTGAATAACTTATCATGCATTCCCACAGGTAATGTTGTTTTTTTCATCTTGTCAACTCCTAACATCATTAAAATTAGGCTTTCTGATAGTCTTTAATCGCTTCAATCACTTGTTCCATTTCAGCCTGCGTTCCGATTGAAATGCGCAAATGATTTTTGATACGTTCAACTTTCGGGAAATAACGAACATAGATATTCTTAGCTTGCAAATAATCAAATAAGTTTGCTGCATCATTTTGAGGACATTGGGCTAAGACAAAGTTGGTCTTTGATTCTAAAACGGAGAAGTCAAGGTCTCGTAATGCCTTAGTAAACCAATCTCTTGTCGCTATAATTTTTTGACACGTACCTCTATAATAATCCCATGATTCAACAGCCGCCACAGCTAATTTCTCAGCAATTAAATCTACATTGTAAGGATTGACCGAATTTTTAACGGCATTAATAACCGACATTAATTTTGGACTTCCCATACCATAGCCAACTCGCAAACCAGCAAGCGAAGCATCTTTTGAAAATGTTCGTGTGATAAAGACATTGTCATATTTTTTGAGCAATGGCAGAGCTGTTTCACCACCAAAGTTAATATATGCTTCGTCAATAATAACCACCACATCTTGATTAGCCTTGATAATCGCCTCAAGCCCCTCTAAAGATTTGTAAATACCAGTCGGTGCATTTGGATTTGTCAGAACAACACCACCATTATCAGCAATATAATCATTACCATCAATCTCAAAATCGCTAGTTAAGGGAACTTCATGGTAATTAATGCGGTACAAATCAGCCCAGACTTTGTAAAAACCATAAGTCAAATCAGGAAATAGAACAGGCGCATCACTATTAAAAAATGCAAGAAATGCCATAGACAAAACATCATCTGATCCATTACCAACAATGATTTGACTTGGATCAAGACCATGTTGCTTAGCAAGCACAACACGTAGTGATTCTTGGTCCAAAGTTGAATACTTCCGCAATTGATGAACGTCAAAATGTGAAAACACTTCTGCTACTTTTGGACTTGGTCCATAAGCATTTTCATTTGTATTCAATTTTATTAAATGTTCACCGCTTGGCTGGCTACCAGCTACATAAGGTTCAATACCTCTCAATCCTTTAATAGTTGTCATCATAACGCCCTTTCTATATTCTGATATTCAAAAAACGCCCTCGCAAAAAAATTGCAAGGACGTTAAAAACGTGGTTCCACCTCTGATTCAACAGCCAGTCGCCTAGACTGTTCTCATGAAGTACATGACTTCTGCTCCGTAACGTGGAAGCACCCGTCGTGTACTACTGTCAGATTTATCAACTGAGTTCGCACACGCACTCAAGAATGTGTCGCCAAAGGATTGCACGCTTTTCTCACCACCAAGCACTCTCTGTTTCTTGTCTCAGGCTTTTTCTCTCAACGCTTTTCTATCTTAAGGATATTTTACAAGAAAATTCTGAAAATAGCAAGTCTAAAATATCATTTTTTGATTTAGCAATTCTGATTAACCTGAAAAAGTCGTTTAGGAGGCTTCGTCTATCTGTTGAAAAGGCAACAGTTTTCTAAGTGCTATCAGTTCTCATTTTTCATCGCTAAGATTACCAACTATTTTAAATGAGCCAGTTGTTCTTGCCTGTTTAACCCATTTATCGAAGGTTGAAGTGTTGTTTGAACGCGGCAGTAAAGTGACGACGGATTTTTCTAGACATAGTTGTTCTCCTATTTTCTTTAGTGTAGAACACTTTATCATTTCTGTCTAGTTTAGTGTAACCTATTCAAATATTAGATTACTATCTTGTCACAAAGTAACTAACAGCGGCAGTAACACTAAGTGAGACTCCTCCACTAATTAAACACGGTGCACTACTTGGCGACGTGGCAACTGTAACAGTCCATCCCGCTCCAGCATTTATTTGCTGAAGTTCCTCTTCCGAAAGTTGTTCAAACGTTCTTCCTAATTTATTATCTAACATCAGTATGCTCCTTCTCTAACCTCTATTATAGGTAGCACTGACAATAAATGTTGCTGCAGCAGATATTCCACCACTTACTGCAGCACTTGCTGCAAAACACCAAGTACTACTTGTAGTCGTTAGTGTAGGACTAAGACCACCATTAAGATTAATTAACTCTTGTTCCGAAAGATCCTCAAAACAAGACCCCAACTTAGCATTCACCTCCATGGCAATAACTCCTTTCTAAAAAATGATATTAATAATGAACGTTACTGAAGCTGAGATTCCACCACCCACAGTAGCACCCATCAGAAAACAAACTGAAGTACTATTAGTAGAGAAGTTCTCAGAAATATTTCCTGAGCGAATACTATCTACTTTAGCCTCTTCAAACGTTTTTCCCAACTTATTATCTTTCATCTAAAGTACCTCCAATCAAAAATAAGTAGTTACTGATTTATTTTTAATGTCACTTAAAAATTGATGATAGCTATCGTAATGACTTAATATTTCCCATCCCTTTTATTTTGCAGAACTAATACCATTCTCTTTTTCAACAGCCACTATACTTTTGAGATTGGTAAATTCTTTCTCTTGAGCAGAGCTAACGTCATATCTATTGTTTTTCAAAAAAATGATATGTTTTTCCAACAATGTTGATATTTTATCGTCTATGCCATCTTGTAAATTAAAGTCGTTCACTAATATCCTTTCAACAAATGTAGCTCCCATATAATTAAAAATCTTTTCGATATAAGCACTAGTTTGTAGCTCACCATTTGAATTAGAATGGACAATTGTTGAAAAAAACTTATGATGTAAGGCAAAACAGTGAGCCATACTAGAAAGATATTCTTAAATGCTGCTGGTATATGATGTAAATAAACTGGAGAGATGACAATAATACTATCAGCTGACAATAATAGGGTTACAATTTCTTTAATATACTTATTTGATATTCTGTTTTCCTTGAACATTGATGAACTACCATCAAAATGTAAATTAGCGTACTGATTGATATTAAGACATGAAATATGAAATTCTTCTGCTACACATTTTTGGATGACTTTTTTCTCAATTCGGGAACTATTTCCGTCAGGTTTGGGACTACCATTAACAATCAATAAATGATGTACCATTAGATAACCTACCTTTCAATCTCTTGATAGAATCTAGTATATCACTCTCAAACTGATTAATTACAGTATAATACTCGTTGTTTGTGACTATTTTATCATAACCGTTGAGTTCTTCTTCTAACTCTTCATTAATTTTTTTCTTTTTTCCCACAATATTCAAAATCTTTTCAAAGGCATCATCTTCATTACATTTAACATACTTTACCAGATAGTAGGCCAAAATATACTTCAAATCAACAAAATTTGTATGGTTCATAAAATCTTCTTCAATAAATTTTTCAATCCTTTTGGTATAAGCAGTACACTTGTCCCCTTGACGCATTAAATAATACCAAAGCCCCACAATACCAGACCGAATTGACGTATCTAAAGTGCCATATATTACTTTATTTTGAGTAGTTAATAAAGGAGCATTAAAAAATATACCTTCATTTTTTAACTTATTGACTACATATTCTTTTGAAATGATACCAATTAAATCAGGTTTATTACCTAGGGGTGTACATATTTTTAAATTTAGAACCAAGTCTTCTATTTTATGGACATCAACTTTCTCAATTCTATCTATTACCTTTTCTAAAGGAGTTATCTCCCAACATTTGCCTAAATCATTCTCTTTTGAGTTATAAATAGTTTTTCTTCCAATATGGCTAAAAAATATTGGTACATCATCATGAGTGATATCATGTATCTCTGAAAGGTTTATGCTCTTATTGCTAAATTCAATACCAAATAAATTCTCAAGCAACTTATGATATCTAATAAGACTTGTAGAATAAATGGGATGAGTACTATAAAATAAAAAATCAACATAGGCAAAAGTTGGCCTTAATACATTTCTAACAAGCAAATTATCAGGTAGTTTGCGTAAATAAGAAACTAGTTCGCTTTTTTTAGATAAAATAATGGCAGTTATATCCACAAAACCTGAAATAAAATAGTCTAAATAGTTAGCAACTTCAATAGGTTGGCCGTCCTTTAAAAAGAGAATATTTTGCCTATTGGTATTATCAAGATAAGCACTTTCAACCATCAAATCCATTGTATTGACATTTTTAAAAATCTCTTTTTGAACAACTTTTTTAGATTCTTTGCCAAAAAGAGCTGATACATTCATACCCTCTCCTTCTCCAGGTAAATACAAATCTAATATGCCTATATTTTGTAGTAGGTCTAACTGGTTTTTTAGACGTTCTTTCACCGCAGTATTTTCACATTTTATGTGATCATAATTAATTTGAAATAGCGTTTCTAAATCAATAATAACTGGTAACTTCCCACAAGCTATAAGGTTCTCATAATGAATATCACTTCCACCCAATAAATACAATATAAACTGTAATTGTCCCAAGGTGTAATAAAAATCTTTAATTTCATTATCATCATTAACAGGTAAATACTTTACCTCAGCAATAATCGAGTACGCTTCATAATACTTATTCTCATTATTGTCAATATGCGGAATATTAAAAATATCTAGAACATCATAAAAAAAGTTTTCTATCTCTAAATTTCGAGGTTTATAATAATAATTCTTTCTTCCACTAGTAAATTTTACAACAGTTTTCCCCCCAGCATGTGTATCTCCTGCAGAAAAACTCAATTTCGAAATTAAATGAAAGTCAAAATCAATAGATATATTATTGACAACTTCTTTAAAATATAATATTAAATCAATTGTCTTTGAAAAACAACGGGCTAATAACATTGGATTATTAATATAAAATCTTTCATAAAAATCAAAGTTTAACACTTCATTTTTAATAAACTCCGTATAGGTTGATTTATTTTTATAAAACGAATACTTCTCATGCCTATTCATATCAAGAATATGATTTTTAATGGCGATGCTTAATACACCTTTAGTAATCAATTCAACAAATGTATCTATATGACAAGGTCGTAAATGTGCTATCAAATCTTTTTCTTTATGTAAGCTGTAGAATATAAATGGCCATGCAATATTCTCAATTGTTAATTGCTCTTGCCCTTTTGCATTTAGTAAAAACGCTTTTATTTGACTATTTTCCTTGCTAAGAACTTTAGTGAAATCATTAAAATCACCAACTAGCCTTTCATCAAGTAAATTAAAAATGTCAATATTATCTTGTTCCTGTAAATATATCTTATATTTATATTAGCGGGTAGCTCCCGCCAGTATAAACCCTTTCTTTCATTATTTTTTAGAATTGTTTTATACTTAGTTCAGCGCTGTGGATTAGTATCATTTCTCAATC
>NZ_NETH01000038.1 GCF_003337175.1 Streptococcus gallolyticus | reverse complement strand
ATGACCTTATAAATCGTTTGTCTTGATCTTTTGAGGGATTGACAAATATCGCTAATAGGTATTCCCTCTTTGTAATAAGCCTCTATCATTACAAGCTCGGTTGTGGTAAGATGAGTATAGGTCATTTATGTTAGTTCCTTTCAGACAAATGTGGTGTTTATCTGAGCCTAACATAGATGGCTTTTTTCTGTCTAGCTTAATTTTACAAATTGGGATTTTTTGAATCTTGAACATGTTAGTGATTTATTTGAGCTATCATTGAAAGATTATTGGTTCAACATTGTATTACTTGTTGTCAATTATATTGGTATTCTTGTGATAAAACACGGCGTTCAACTTCAAAAAGATTACGATAAGATTATTTAGCTATGGAAGAAATACAAGTACATTTAGATAAAATGCTCAAGTTGAGAAATATAACCTCCAAAGAATTGGCTGAAAAAATTGGGATAACTGAGGCGAATTTATCGATTTTAAAGACTGGAAAGGCAAAAGGTGTTAGGTTTAATACGCTGATGAGTATTTGCCACGAATTAGACTGTCAACCAGGAGATATTTTAAAATATAGGAGAGACTAAGATGAAAAAGAGAAAATTTTTGCTAGGACTGTCAGTGCTGTTGCTAACTATTTTGGCAGGATGTGGTTCTGATTCAGAATTAACGACGTGTCGCAAGACATTCAAACAGAGATTAACAAATATTATCCAGCAGAGTTATCAGAAATGAATATTATAGATATTATTTCAGTTTAGAGCGATGAGGAACAACAATTATCAGCACAGTTTTCAGGTACTCTTTATATCATGGCTACCAAAGAGGACTTGCAGAAGTTATCTTCTGATGTCGATTTTGCTTTAAATGGCGTTCTATTTACAGCTGTTAAAGAAAATAGTGACGATGATTTTAACCTTAGGTATAACAATAAGACGTATTTTTCGGTTAAGAAAATTGATGTGACAGATATTGATAAGGTGAAAATTACATCGGATTGGTCAAAGAAAATTATCGTGGCATTGCGTAATGCCTAAAAAAGTCCCGCTAGGTTACCTAGCAGGACTTTTAATGTTTGAATTATTGCTTGGGTGTCATAGCACTTTGGATGTTATATTTCTTTTGCAGGAAATAGCGCCCAAGAAGCGTAGCAGCACCAATGATTAACATAAGGATGGCTGGTAATTGCGGGTTGATAACTGCTGGTAAGAAGGCTGTTGCACCATAAAGGAGAACCCAACCAAGCATTGCTAAAACAAGCACCAAGATAGTCTTAGCCCAACCAGGCCGCTCGCTTTTTGGTTTACCATAGTGGCGATAGACGAAGTGATAAGTGGTATACATAGCAGCCCCTCCACCAAAACCAAGGGCAAGCAAGGACAGCAGACCAGAGCTTGCAGCTGCTGAATTGAAAAGACCCAGAACAGCATTAAGAAGAGCAACAACACCAATGAAAAGAAATGATGTATCAAGCCACATTAACCAAGGGTTGTCATTTTTTGCTGTTTGCTCAGTTTTCTTGTCTGAAGCTTTTTCAGTAAATGAAGCAGCCCAAACGGTAGGTGCGCCAAAAAGAGCACGGGCAGTCACCCCTTTTTTCTGATTTTCAACGATTGTCGGCAAAGCTTCTTCTAAAATCGCTTTGATGTCAGCATCAGATTTGCCATCTTGAATCAATTGATTAGTAGCAATGTGAATAAATTCTTGATTCTTTTTAGTAAGATTAGTTAAATCCATAATATATAGTCTCCTGTTTTTGTGAAATAGAAGTGTTGCTAAGAACATCCAGTAAAGCCCATGATTAAGATGAATTACTAGTGAGAGAAAATAAAACAGTTACTTCCTCTAATTAATAACCACCATAAATACGCTGCCGATAAAATATCAAACTTTCGTTACTCAACATATCAAATATCATAACGCAAAAACATTGGCTTGATAATAATCACTTTACGAGCTAGTAAGAGAGTTAGGGAAGTCCTATAAGACTTCCTGTCGTTTTAATTAAGAGTAGCTTTAGCTACCTTAAAACGTACTCTGTTAAAACCATTTCTTTCTAAAGAAATAGATAACAACGAAGGCGCTCATAGCAGCGGCAATAAAGACAATGTACCAAAAGGCGTGTGGCAGACCATTTAGTGGTAACCAGTTATTTTGGAAGTTCATGCCATAAGCTGAGAAGATAACGGTTGGAATATCTAAAGCCATGGTCATCAATGCCAAGGTTTTCATGATGGTATTCTGATTGTTGTTGATGATTGAAGCAGTTGTTTCCGTCATGGCGTTCAAGACATTTTCATAAATGCCAGCCATCTCAATCGCCTGTTGCGTTTCAATCAGGGTATCTTCAAGCAAATCTTCATCTTCGATATATTTTTTCAAAGAGCTGGTACTACTCGCAAGTTTTTTGACGATACGTTCGTTGAATTTCAATGAGGCTTTCAAATAGACGATCGATTTTTCCAACTCCATCATATCAATTAATTGCTCATTACGTGTGGCATTTTCCAATTCGGCTTCGATGCGGTCGCTTTGACGGTCGATAGAACGAAGGGCTGTTAGGAATAGTTCTGCATTACGATAAAGCAATTGGAATACAAAACGTGTTTTCATGAATGTGTAAAAGTTTTTCACACGACGATTGAAAAAATGATCAAAAAGCGTCAATTCTTGCAAACACGTTGTGATAACAGCGTTATCTGTCACGATAATACCGAGCGGAATAGTGACATAGTAACTTTTGTTATTCCGTTCTTCGTAGGTTGGCACATCGACGATAATCAATGTATAATCATCTTCAACGGCAATACGTGATGTTTCTTCAAGGTCGAGTGGCGCACGAAGGTCTGTAATATCAATATTGAATTGCTCAGATAATTTGACAGATTCTTCCTGGGAGGGGTTGACCAAATTAATCCAAGCGCCGGGCTCGAATGTATTGATTTCTTTAAATTCTAACGCTGTTGATAGAAACATTTGCTCCATAAAAACAACCCCTCCTTTTACTCTAAGATACAAAATCTAGTTAGTTTAGCCACTACCGTTAGATTTTGCTTGCTGTTGTGTGTACGTTGAAACTCCTAAGCTTGACGTTTTCAAGAGGAAAGTTACATACCAATCTATTATACTATAAATTAGTAGTTTTTTGGAACAAATAACGGTAGAAAATTTGTTATAATAAGGTAAGAGTCTTAGAAGTAGCTATGAAGAAAGGATTAGAACATTGGTAAAAAGGGAGCCTATCGGATGGAGGGTCATCAAGATAGGTTATTCATTTTGCTGATGAATAGATTATGCAAGATAAATTAATGATTCGTGGGGCACGTGCTCACAATTTAAAAAATGTCACTGTTGAAATTCCGCGGGATAAGTTGGTTGTTGTGACTGGTTTGTCTGGTTCGGGAAAGTCAAGTTTGGCATTTGATACGATTTACGCAGAAGGGCAACGCCGTTACGTCGAAAGTTTGTCAGCTTATGCGCGTATGTTTCTTGGTAATATGGAAAAACCAGATGTTGATTCGATTGAGGGTCTCAGCCCTGCTATTTCCATTGACCAAAAAACAACCAGTAAAAATCCTCGCTCTACGGTAGGGACAACGACAGAAATCAACGATTATCTGCGCCTTTTGTATGCTCGCGTGGGGACGCCGTATTGTATCAATGGGCATGGTGCCATTACGGCATCATCTGTTGAGCAAATTGTTGACCAAGTTTTGGAATTGCCAGAACGGACGCGAATGCAGATTTTAGCGCCAGTTGTGCGTCGTAAAAAAGGACAACACAAGACGATTTTTGACCGTATTCAAAAAGATGGTTATGTGCGTGTGCGCGTGGATGGCGAGGTTTTCGACATTTCAGAAGCTCCTGAGTTATCTAAGAGCAAAATGCACAATATCGAAATCGTTGTTGACCGTTTGATTAATAAAGATGGTATCCGTTCGCGCTTGTTTGATTCGGTGGAAGCTGCGCTTCGATTGGCCGATGGTTACGTGATTATTGATACTATGGATGGTAATGAATTGCTCTTTTCAGAGCATTATTCATGTCCTGTTTGTGGTTTTACCGTTCCCGAATTGGAACCGCGTCTTTTTTCATTTAACGCACCGTTTGGTTCATGCCCAACCTGTGATGGCTTGGGAAACAAATTGGAAGTCGATTTGGATTTGGTGATTCCTGACCGTCGTAAAACGCTTCGTGAAGGGGCTTTAGCACCGTGGAATCCAATCTCATCTAACTATTACCCAGCCATGCTAGAACAAGCCATGACTTCTTTTGGTATTGATATGGATACACCATTTGAAAATTTGACAGAAGAAGAACAAAACTTGGTCTTGTATGGCTCAGGCGAGCGTGAATTCCATTTCCACTATATTAATGACTTTGGTGGTGAACGTAATATCGACCTTCCGTTTGAGGGAGTCGTCAATAATATTGACCGCCGTTATCATGAAACAAATAGTGACTTTACCCGTAATGTTATGCGTGGTTACATGAATGAATTGCCATGTGCCACTTGTCATGGTTATCGGTTAAATAATCAAGCGCTTTGTGTTCGTGTTGGTGGCGAAAATGGCTTAAATATTGGGCAAGCGTCTGATTTGTCAGTTGCTGACCACTTGGAACTTTTAACTCACCTCGAACTCTCTGAAAATGAAAAGACGATTGCAACGCCGATTATTAAGGAAATCAAAGACCGTCTAACCTTCTTAAATAATGTTGGCTTGAATTATTTGACCTTGTCGCGTTCTGCGGGGACTTTATCTGGTGGTGAAAGTCAGCGTATTCGCTTGGCAACGCAAATTGGTTCAAACCTATCAGGTGTCCTTTATATTTTGGATGAACCGTCGATTGGGCTTCATCAACGTGACAATGACCGTTTGATTTCCAGCTTGAAAAAAATGCGTGATTTGGGCAACACCTTGATTGTCGTTGAACACGATGAAGATACCATGCGCCAAGCTGATTGGCTCATTGATGTCGGACCAGGTGCAGGTGATTTTGGCGGGCAAATTGTTGCCTCTGGAACGCCAGAAGATGTTGCCAAAAATAAAAAATCCATTACAGGGCAGTATTTATCTGGAGCAAAAGAAATTCCTGTGCCACTAGAACGTCGTAAAGGAAATGGGCGCCTGCTTCGTGTCAAAGGCGCTTCTGAAAATAACCTGCAAAATATCGATGTGACTTTCCCACTTGGTAAATTCATTGCGGTGACAGGTGTTTCGGGTTCTGGAAAATCAACCTTGGTTAACAGTATTTTGAAAAAAGCTGTTGCTCAAAAATTAAATCGCAATTCTGCCAAACCTGGTAAACACAAGGCACTTGACGGCATTGAAAATATTGAACGCTTGATTGACATTGACCAAAGCCCAATTGGTCGTACGCCGCGTTCAAATCCTGCAACTTATACAGGTGTTTTTGATGATATTCGTGACCTTTTTGCTAAGACCAATGAAGCTAAGATTCGTGGTTACAAAAAAGGACGTTTCTCATTTAACGTCAAAGGTGGACGGTGCGAGGCTTGCTCTGGTGACGGAATTATCAAGATTGAAATGCACTTCTTGCCAGATGTTTACGTACCTTGCGAGGTTTGTCATGGCACACGTTATAACAGTGAAACGCTTGAAGTTCATTACAAAGACAAAAATATCGCTGAAATTCTTGATATGACAGTCAATGATGCGGTTGAATTCTTTGCACCAATCCCTAAAATCGCACGCAAATTGCAAACTATCAAAGACGTTGGACTTGGTTATGTTACTCTTGGACAACCAGCTACAACGCTGTCTGGTGGTGAAGCACAGCGTATGAAATTGGCGAGTGAACTTCACAAACGCTCAACTGGTAAGAGCCTTTATATCCTTGATGAACCAACGACAGGACTTCACACAGATGACATTGCTCGTCTGCTTAAAGTTCTTCAACGCTTCGTGGATGATGGAAACACCGTGCTTGTCATTGAACACAATCTTGATGTGATTAAGACAGCTGACCACATTATCGACCTTGGACCAGAAGGCGGTGTCGGTGGTGGACAAATCGTTGCCACAGGCACACCAGAAGAGGTCGCCAAAGTTAAAGAATCCTTCACAGGACAATATTTAAAAGACAAATTGAAATAAAAAATACACTCCGAAATCTGGTTTTCGGGGTGTTTTTCATCAACTTTCTTTCATCAGTTAAGCTTTTTTGGAAAAAGTCGGTAGAATACGATTGTATTGGTATTTTTTTGGTATAATAAATTTAAAATACCTACTAGGAGACTTGTATGTTAGCGAGAGTTGAGAGATTTGAGGCTAAGTTGCATCAAGCAGAGGTTGATGCGTTTTTGGTGACTGGTCAAACTAATATTTATTATTTGACAGGGTTCTGGGGAACGTCAGCGACTGTTTTTATTTCTAAAAGTCGTCGGTTGTTTGTGACGGATGCTCGTTATAGCTTGATTGCTAAACAGTCTGTTCAAGGATTTGACATCATTGAAAGTAGAGATGCCCTCCAAGAAATTGTTAAGGTGATTCAGGCGGATAATCTAAAGAAAATTGGTTTTGACAGCCAAGTCTCTTTTGCTTATTATCAGACCTTGCAGGGTGTGTTTGCAGGTTATGATGTGCTAGCTATGACGAATTTTATGGAAGAATTGCGCATGATTAAAGATGCTTCTGAAATTGCGACGATTCGTAAGGCTTGTTCTATTTCTGACCGCGCCTTTACAGATGTGCTTGATTTTATCAAAGCTGGTCAGACGACTGAACTGCAAGTGGCTAATTTTCTTGATTTTCGGATGCGAGAATATGGCGCCTCTGATGTGTCTTTTGAAACCATTGCAGCTTCTGGTTACCGCTCTGCCATGCCTCACGGCGTAGCCAGTGAGAAAGTCATCCAATCTGGTGAAACTTTGACGCTTGATTTTGGTTGCTACTACGACCATTACGTCAGCGATATGACACGTACCATTCATATCGGTGAGACGACTGATGAAGAGCGTGACATTTATGACGTGGTTTTACGTGCTAATCAAGCGGTGATTGATTCGGTCAAAGCAGGAATGACACGCCGTGATTACGATAAATTGGCGCGTGATGTGATTGCAAAAGCGGGATATGCTGAGCAATTCACGCACGGTATTGGACACGGCATTGGGCTTGATATTCATGAAATTCCGTTCTTTGGCAACTCAGATGAGTTGGTTGAAGTTGGCATGACGATTACAGATGAACCAGGCATTTACCTTGATAACAAATACGGTGTCCGTATCGAAGATGATTTGCTTGTGACAGAAAATGGCTGCGAAGTCTTAACCTTAGCACCAAAAGAATTGATTGTGTTGTAGAGTTAGATAAGGAGGAAAATGATGACTGATAGACTTTCTTGGCAAGATTATTTTATGGCAAATGCGGCGCTGATTTCCAAGCGTTCGACTTGTGATCGTGCTTTTGTTGGTGCTGTTTTGGTGAAAGATAATCGCATTATCGCAACTGGTTACAACGGTGGTGTGTCAGAAACTGACAATTGTAATGAAGTTGGGCATAAAATGGAGGACGGACATTGTATCCGCACCGTTCATGCTGAAATGAATGCACTCATTCAGTGCGCTAAGGAAGGCATTTCAACCAAAGGTACAGAAATTTACGTCACACATTTTCCATGTATCAACTGTACCAAGGCGCTGCTTCAAGCGGGAATTAAAAAAATTACTTATAAGACTGCCTATCGCATGCATCCGTTTGCTATCGAATTAATGGAACAAAAAGGTGTTGAATACGTTCAACATGACGTTCCAGAAGTTAAATTGGGAATGGATAGGTCTGATGATTGCTAACTAAAAAGGACACCCATTTGAGTAGGCTTTTAAATCTAACACCAGATTTTTATCCCAATGTGCCATTGCTTATTTTTATCAATAGCTGAAACGATCCTGTATGTATAGTCAAGACAAGAAAGCAAATGGCATGGCAAACGCGAGTATGATGATTTAAAATGGTTCGCATTAGACTTGCACGTAAAGCTCAGCCATTTCCAATCCTTGCGAAACAGTGGCACAAGAAGAAAAAGAAAAGTGTTGTCCAGCTAAAGCCAACTTTAACTTCCTTGATTTGACCGCTTGTATTTTCAAGTCTTGCCGTCATCCATAAATCCCTTAAAATAAATAGTTGATAATTCATTTTAGCAAAATTAATTTTCTTTAATAAGAAAGATGTCGTAATGCCTTTTCAAAGATTAAAAACATTTGAGCCATAGCGTATTTTATGGTAGAATGAAGTGATAAATAATTTATAAGAGGTAATTAATAAATGATTGAAGCAAGTAAGCTTAGAGCAGGTATGACTTTCGTAACGTCTGATGGAAAACTCATCAAAGTTCTCGAAGCAAGTCACCACAAACCAGGTAAAGGTAACACTGTTATGCGTATGAAACTTCGTGATGTACGTACTGGTTCAACTTTTGACACTACTTATCGTCCAGAAGAAAAATTTGAACAAGCAATCATCGAAACACGTGCTGCACAATACCTTTACAAAATGGATGACACAGCATACTTCATGGATACTGAAAGCTACGAACAATATGAAATTCCAGTTGTTAACGTAGAACAAGAATTGCTTTACATCCTTGAAAACTCTGACGTTAAAATCCAATTCTACGGTACAGAAGTTATCGGTGTAACTGTTCCTACAACAGTTGAATTGACAGTTACTGACACTCAACCATCAATCAAAGGGGCCACTGTTACGGGTTCAGGTAAACCTGCAACTCTTGAAACAGGTCTTGTTGTCAACGTACCAGACTTCATCGAAATCGGTCAAAAATTGGTGATTAATACGCAAGAAGGTACTTACGTATCACGTGCCTAAGCTTGCTAGTAGAGAGGGCATCGCTCTCTTTGCTTTTATCCTTATATTTTAATTAGAAAGGAATGCTTATGACAACTGAAAATATCGGTGATATTGTTATTTCACCACGAGTACTAGAAGTTATCACAGGTATTGCTGCAACAAAAGTCGATGGCGTTCATTCACTTCGTAATAAAGCTATGACAGACAGTTTCAGCAAAACAGTTTTAGGTAAGGGTGTTTACCTTCAAACAGAAGAAGACGGCACAGTTAATGCAGATATTTACGTTTATCTTCAATACGGTGTTAATGTTCCTGCTGTCTCAATCGCAATCCAACAAGCTGTTAAAGCAGCTGTTTACGATATGGCAGAAGTAACGATTTCATCTGTTAATATTCACGTTGAAGGTATCGTTCCTGAAAAAACACCAAAACCAGATTTGAAAGCATTATTTGATGAGGATTTCTTGGATGACTAATAATTTTACAAATTCGAGACGAGACCTTCGTGAACGTGCTTTCCAAGCGCTCTTTAGCCTAGAATTTGGTGGAGAATATTTAGCAGCCACACAATTTGCTTACACTTATGACAAGACAATCGAGGAAGACGATATAATTGATGTTCCTGTCTTTCTTTTAAATCTTGTTAAAGGCGTACAAGATTCCCAATCTGAAATCGACCAACAAATTGAAACACATTTGAAGTCAGGCTGGTCATTAGAACGTTTGACACTAACTGACAGAACCTTGCTTCGCTTGGGGCTTTACGAAATCAAATATTTCGAAGAAACTCCAGGACGTGTAGCGGTAAATGAAATTATCGAAATTGCTAAAAAGTATTCAGATGACACTTCAGCAAAATTTGTCAATGGCTTGTTGAGTCAATTTGTCGTAGAATAATAAAAAGAGTGAAAGTTATAAGCTTTCGCTCTTTTTGAGTAGCAATAGTCGGTTATCTAAATAGGAAAACACCAACTATTTTTGTGATAGTTGGTGTTTTCATGTCTAAATACTTCCGCCAGGTAGAAGTGATATTGGTAGAATATAATCTTTGCTTGTTTTTTCGCCTTTGATTTTTTTTAGCAGAATATCCACGATTAGGTTTGCAATTTCATCAATCGGTTGTCGAATAGTTGTCAATTGTGGGAAAAAATTCTCAATAAATGATGTCCCATCATAACCGATAATCTTCAAATCTTCAGGAATATTTAACTCAAGCTGGTGCGCGATTTTCATCGTAAGAATAGCTGTCAAGTCATCTGAAACGAAGATGCCGTCAGGTTTATTGCTTGCGATGATTGACTTGATTTCCATCTCGCGGCGAATCGTCGATAAGTTATTAGGAACTTTGAAAATCTTGCCGTCTGGAATTTGGAAAGAAAAACCAAGTGCACGTAAGCCCGTCGGCGAATCGGTGTTGTCATTCCCTGTAATCATGATGATGTTTTCACAGCCATGTTTCTGGAGTGTTCGAGCAGCTAATTTTCCACCTTCGAAGTTATCAGAAGAAATAATTGGGACATTAGGAGCTAAATTTCTATCAAAAGCGATAATGGGTGCGCCAACGCGTTCATAATCGTCAATACCAAGGTTATGGCTAGAAGAGATGATACCGTCAACTTGGTTAGCTTCGAGCATTTCAAGGTATTCACGTTCCTTGGCAGGGTCGTTTTGACTGTTGCAAATGATCGTTTTATAACCATGCTTGAACAATTCGATTTCAAGATATTCGATAAGTTCAGAATAGAAGATATTGCTAATATTTGGGAAAATAAGTCCGATAAGCTGAGCAGATTTTCCTTGAAGTCCACGAGCCAGATTGTTAGGCTTATAGCCTAGTGTCCTCATCGCCTCTTGGACTTTTTGTTTGGTTTTTTCGGATAAATACCCTTTATTATTAATAACGCGTGAAACGGTTGTTGGGCTAACACCAGCTAATTCAGCGACATCTGTTAGTTTTGCTACCATATTAGTATTTTAATGCAAAGTATGTTCCAGTTGGATCGCCTGATATGACTTGAATACCATTTTGGCCTTCTTCAGGGAATACACGGCTGGTAAATACTTTTTCTCCTTTATTAATAAAGATCTCAACAATCGAATTATCAACAAAAATATTAGCAGTTGTTTCTTTAGGGTCAATCGAACATTCGCGAGTTGTGCCAAACTCTGTAGCATATTGAACACCAGCTTTGCTACGATCAAGGACAATGTTGCCGTCTTTTGTATCCACAGTCAAGCTGAGTCCGTTGCCTTTGTCGTCAGCGAAAAGAAGAATTTCAGATTTTTGGTTAGCTGGGAATTGTAATTCAAGTTCGTAAGTATTAGTGGTTTCAGCTTTTGCTGCAAAATTTTCAGATTCGGCACGAAGTGATGTAATCGCCTCGACTGGGTATTGGTAGAGTTTTCCATCTTTGATAGAAAGTTCTTTGACAAGGCTCATTGCACCTTGATAATCGTATTTATCCGTTGGGTAGTCAACGTCAGGGAGTCCAATCCAACTGACAATCAAAGTACGTCCATCAGGAGCGTTAAATCCTTGAGTGGCATAGGCTTCAAATCCATAATCAAGGTTGTGGATTTCTGAAGCGTCAACTAAGGTTGCCGTGTCTGTGTCAAACGCTTGACATACTTTATAGGTATTGGGGTAAATGTTGTCGTAATGCAGTTCTGATTTATCAAGACCTTGTGGGCAGTAAAGGAGCACAGGTTTTTCATCTACAAAAACAAGGTTTGGACACTCAATCATGTACTCTGAACCAGTACCGCCAAAGTCAAGCTTGCCAACTTCTTCCCAGTTTTCAACATTGTTATCAACAGCTTTATAAAGCTTAACGAAGCCTGATTTATCAAGACTTTGAGCACCGATGATTGCGTAGAATTGCCCCTTGTAATTAAAGATTTGTGGGTCACGGAAGTGTTCCGTAACATCGCTAGGCTGATGAATAAGAACATTTTTACATTTTGTAATGGTATAATCTTTATCCATCCAAGCCCCAATTTGAAGTGGGTCACGTACCCAGTTGTCATCACGCACATTTCCTGTATAGAATAAGAAAAGTTTGTCATCAATTTCATAGGCAGAACCAGAATAAGCCCCGTGGCTATCGTGTTTTGTGTCAGGACGAAGTTCAGCACCAGTTTCATGGAAATGAACTAAATCCTCAGATTCGGTATGAACCCATTCTTTCAAGCCATGAGCAGCTCCGAATGGCCAGTTTTGATAGAAGAGAGTGTATTTTCCGTTAAAAAAAGAAAAACCGTTAGGGTCGTTTAGCAACCCCGTTTTGGGCTCAATATGGTAGCTGGCATGCCAAGGCGACTGCTTGACCTTAGCCTTGATTTTGGCAATATCTTCTTTGCTCCAGTCGGCATAAGCCCGGTAGCGCACTTCTTGAGGTAAATTCATATGTTTCTCCTTTGATAATCTATCTACAATTAATATAGTAAACGTTTTCTGCTTAAAAATCAATTATTTTCCGTAAAAAATAAAAAAATATGATAAACGCTTGACATATCTCTAAAATATGATAGAATATATTTGTAATCAAATGAAACGCTTTCATAAAAAGATTCACTAAAGAAATTAGAAAAGGGGTTACTATAATGGATTATGGTAAGGTAGCATCCGACGTTGTCAAAGCAGTCGGAAAAGACAATCTTGTTGCAGCTGCGCATTGTGCGACACGACTTCGTCTCGTACTAAAGGATGATACAAAAGTTGATCAAAAAGCATTGGATGAAAATCCAGATGTGAAAGGTACATTTAAAATTGATGGTCAGTATCAAGTTATTATCGGTGCTGGTGATGTTAATTTTGTTTATGATGAACTTATTAAAGAGACTGGTCTTTCAGAAGTTTCAACAGATGATTTAAAACAAATTGCTATCAGTGATAAAAAATTCAATCCAATTATGGCATTGATTAAATTGTTATCAGATATTTTTGTACCAATTATTCCTGCTCTTGTTGCAGGTGGTCTATTGATGGCATTGCGAAACTTTTTGACATCTGCTGGACTTTTTGGACCTAAGTCAATTGAAGAGATGTATCCTGCTATCAAGGGTATTTCTGCAATGATTCAGCTTATGTCAGCTGCACCTTTCATGTTCTTACCAATCTTAGTTGGTATTTCAGCCGCTAAACGTTTTGGAGCAAACCAATTCCTTGGTGCTGCTATTGGTATGATCATGACAACACCAGATCTCGGTGGTTCAACTGAGTATTGGAATATTTTGGGATATCATGTTGCTCAAACAAATTATGCATATCAAGTTATTCCAGTATTAGCAGCTGTTTGGTTACTATCAGTATTAGAAAAATTCTTCCACAAAAAACTACCATCAGCTGTTGACTTTACATTTACGCCACTGTTATCGGTAATGATTACTGGTTTCCTAACTTTCACAGTTATTGGTCCTGTAATGCTATTGGTATCTAATGGAATTACAGATGCCATTGTTTGGTTGTATAATACAACTGGATTTATTGGAATGGGTATCTTTGGTGGTACTTACTCACTTATTGTTATGACTGGTCTTCACCAATCATTCCCAGCAATTGAAACACAGTTACTTTCAGCATGGACAAAAGGTGTTGGATATGGTGATTTTATCTTTGTAGTTGCTTCTATGGCAAATGTTGCTCAAGGTGCTGCTACATTTGCAATCTGGTTCTTGACTAAAAATTCTAAGACAAAAGGTCTTGCTTCATCCGCTGGGGTATCAGCGCTTCTTGGTATCACTGAACCTGCCTTATTTGGGGTTAACTTGAAATACCGTTTCCCATTCTTCTGTGCTTTGATTGGTTCAGGAGTTGCCGCAGCAGTGGCAGGTTTACTTAAAGTAGTTGCTGTTTCACTTGGTTCAGCAGGTTTCCTTGGATTCCTTTCTATCAACGCAACTTCTATCCCATTCTATGTAGTGTGTGAATTGATTAGCTTTGCGATTGCTTTTGCAATCACTTACTTCTACGGTAAAACGAAAGCAGCAGGCATCTTTGAAGCGGAAGCGGCTGACGCAGTAGCAGCTGAAGCTCCAGCTGCTAAAGAAGCAGAAGTTGTTGCTGAACCAGCTCAAACTGGTGTTTCTGCTGAAACAATTGTTAGCCCACTTGCTGGTGAAACAGTTGCTCTGACATCTGTAAATGACCCAGTATTCTCATCAGAAGCTATGGGTAAAGGTATCGCTGTCAAACCAAGTGGAAATACCATCTATTCTCCAGTTGACGGTACCGTTCAAATCGCTTTTGAAACTGGTCATGCTTATGGTCTTAAGTCTGACAATGGTGCTGAAATTCTGATTCATATCGGTATTGATACCGTATCAATGGATGGTAAAGGCTTTGCACAAAAAGTTACTGCTAATCAAAAAGTTAAAAAAGGTGATGTTCTTGGCACATTTGATACTGCAGCTATTGCAGCGGCAGGCCTTGATGATACAACAATGATTATTGTGACAAATACTGCCGACTATTCAGAAGTAACGCCAGTTGCTAAAGGTACGGTTGCCGAAGGTGCAGATTTACTTGAACTTAAATAAATACATATGTATATTTTAAGAGGTGAATATTCACCTCTTTTTTATATGGAGGAACGGTTGATTTTACAAGGGTTTGAGCTATTTTTATTCTTGCGTTATCGCTTTCTTTTGTGTATAATATTTAGTATAATATTAGCAATTGAGGAAGAAAAAAATGACTAAATTATACGGTAGTGTAGAAGCGGGTGGTACAAAATTTGTTTGTGCGGTTGGCGATGAGAATTTCCAGGTTGTTGAAAAAGTGCAATTTCCAACAACAACACCTTATGAAACAATTGACAAAACAGTAGCCTTCTTTAAACGTTTCGAAGCTGATTTGGCAGGTATTGCGATTGGTTCTTTTGGTCCAATCGATATTGATGAAAATTCAGAAACTTATGGCTATATCACAACAACTCCAAAGCCACATTGGGCTAACGTTGACTTGGTTGGATTGATTTCAAAATACTTTAAAGTGCCGTTTTATTTCACAACAGATGTTAACAGCTCTGCTTATGGTGAAACCATTGTTCGTAAAGGTGTTAAGAGCCTTGTGTATTACACAATCGGTACAGGTATCGGTGCTGGTGCAATTCAAAATGGTGAATTTATCGGTGGTATCGGTCATACAGAAGCTGGTCACGTTTATGTGGCTCCACACCCACAAGACCTTGCAAACAACTATACTGGTTCTTGTCCTTTCCATAGAGGATGCCTAGAAGGCATGGCAGCAGGACCATCATTAGAAGGTCGTACAGGCATTCGTGGTGAGTTGATTGAGCTAAACTCAGACGTTTGGGATGTCCAAGCCTACTATATCGCCCAAGCCGCTATTCAAGCCACTCTTCTTTACCGCCCACAAGTTATTGTCTTTGGTGGTGGTGTTATGGCGCAAGAACACATGTTGAAACGCGTTCGTGATAAATTTACTGCTTTGTTGAACGGTTATGTACCAGTTCCAGATGTAGCAGACTATATCGTAACACCTGGTGTTGCTGAAAATGGTTCTGCTACTCTTGGTAACTTTGCTTTAGCTAAAAAAGTATCAGAACGCTAATTATTAATGTCATCATAAACCATTGAGATTGAGGAAATCCAGTAGGGCTTTCTTCAATCTTTTTTCATCTGAACTCTTGCGACCTTGATTTAAGGTGTTTTCTTGTTGTTAGGGCAAAAAAAGGGTATAATCGTAGCGGGTTAAAACTCTGAAAATAGGAATCATTAAATTTAGATAAGAATTACTCATTTTAATCTTGCGAGCTTATCGCTTCAACGGTGAATTCTTGAATTAGAGCGCTTTTTGTGTTAAAATGTGATGATAAGTTTATCGAAAGGAATTGGGATGGCAAATATTCTACGGACTGTTATCGAAAACGATAAAGGTGAATTAAGAAAATTAGAAAAGATTGCAAAGAAAGTTGAGTCATATGCTGACGCTATGGCAGCTTTGTCTGACGAAGACTTGCAAGCAAAAACACCAGAATTTAAACAAAGATATCAAAATGGTGAAACATTAGATCAATTGTTACCAGAAGCCTTTGCGGTTGTCCGCGAAGCAGCAAAACGTGTGTTAGGACTTTATCCATACCGTGTACAAATCATGGGAGGAATTGTGATGCACAATGGTGATATTCCTGAAATGCGTACGGGTGAAGGTAAAACATTGACAGCGACCATGCCTGTTTACCTTAACGCCCTTGCTGGCGAAGGGGTACACGTTATCACAGTTAACGAATACCTGGCAACACGTGACGCTACTGAAATGGGTGAAGTTTACAGCTGGCTTGGATTGTCTGTTGGTATCAATTTGGCAGCTAAATCACCATATGAAAAGCGCGAAGCATACAATTGTGACGTAACCTATTCAACAAACTCAGAAGTTGGTTTTGACTACCTTCGTGATAATATGGTTGTTCGTCAAGAAGACATGGTACAACGTCCATTAAACTTTGCCTTGGTCGATGAAGTTGACTCTGTCTTGATTGATGAAGCAAGAACGCCATTGATTGTTTCAGGGCAAGTCAGTTCGGAAACAAACCAGCTTTACATTCGTGCGGATCGCTTTGTCAAAACATTGACAAGTGTTGATTACGCTATTGATGTACCTACAAAAACAATCGGTTTGACTGATTATGGTATCGATAAGGCAGAAGAATACTTCCACTTGGAAAATCTTTATGACTTGGAAAATGTTGCGCTAACGCACTACATCGATAATGCCCTTCGTGCCAACTACATCATGCTTTTAGATATTGACTATGTGGTTAGCCAAAACAAAGAGATTTTGATTGTTGATCAATTTACAGGTCGGACGATGGAAGGACGTCGTTTTTCTGATGGTTTGCACCAAGCTATCGAAGCCAAAGAGGGCGTGCCTATCCAAGAAGAATCTAAAACCAGTGCCTCAATTACTTATCAAAATATGTTCCGTATGTACAAAAAATTGGCTGGTATGACAGGTACTGCCAAAACAGAAGAAGAGGAATTTCGCGAAGTTTACAATATGCGCGTCATTCCAATCCCAACAAACAAACCTGTGGCACGTATTGACCATGCAGACCTTCTATATCCAACACTTGACTCTAAATTTAGAGCTGTTGTTGCAGATGTTAAGGCACGTCATGAAAAAGGTCAACCAGTCTTGGTTGGTACCGTTGCGGTGGAAACATCAGACCTTATTTCTCAGAAATTGGTTGAAGCTGGCGTACCGCACGAAGTCTTAAATGCGAAAAATCACTTCAAAGAAGCACAAATCATCATGAATGCTGGTCAACGTGGCGCTGTTACCATTGCAACTAATATGGCTGGTCGTGGTACCGACATTAAACTTGGTGAAGGTGTTCGCGAACTTGGTGGACTGTGTGTCATTGGTACCGAACGTCACGAAAGCCGTCGTATTGACAATCAGCTTCGTGGTCGTTCAGGCCGTCAAGGAGATCCAGGTGAATCACAATTCTACCTTTCACTTGAAGATGATTTGATGCGCCGTTTTGGTTCAGACCGTATCAAAGCTTTCCTTGACCGTATGAATCTTGAAGAGGACGAAGCAGTCATCAAATCAAGAATGTTAACACGGCAAGTTGAATCGGCTCAAAAACGTGTTGAAGGGAACAACTACGATACACGTAAACAAGTCTTGCAATATGATGATGTAATGCGTGAACAACGTGAAATCATCTATGCCGAGCGTCGTGATGTGATCACAGCAGACCGCGACTTGGCTCCTGAAATTAAGGCCATGGTTAAACGCACCATTAATCGTTCTGTTGATGCTCACAGTCGTGCAGACCGCAAAGAAGGTCTCCAAGCAATCGTGAACTTCGCCAAAGCAAACTTGCTTGCTGAAGAGTCAATCAGCTTGTCTGATTTAGAAGAGTTAGACTTTGAAGCCATCAAAGAAAACTTGTACGAACGTGCTTTACAGGTTTACGATGCACAAATTGCTAAATTACAAAATCAAGAAGCTGTTATCGAATTCCAAAAAGTTTTGATTTTGATGGTTGTTGACAACAAATGGACTGACCATATCGATGCTCTTGATCAATTGCGTCAATCAGTTGGTTTGCGTGGTTATGCCCAAAATAACCCTGTTGTTGAATACCAAGCTGAAGGTTTCCGTATGTTCCAAGCAATGATTGGAGCGATTGAATTTGATGTCACACGTACAATGATGAAAGCTCAAATTCACCAAAAAGAACGTGAACAGTCATCACAACGTGCAACAACAATGGCAGAAAAGAATATTGCTGCGCAAACTGTTCGTGCTCAAGCTGACAGCAATATTGATTTTTCTAAAGTTAAACGCAATGACTTGTGTCCTTGTGGCTCTGGTAAAAAATTCAAAAACTGCCACGGTCGGAAACAATTTTAAAAAGTCGATAGAAAATTCTGAAAAATCAATTGAAAACCCGCTTGAAAATGGTATAATAAACCAATCGATACTTTCTATTCATAAGAGGAAAATTCATGTCATTTAAAGCAACAAGTAAAAAGATTAATGTTGAGGCTCTCAGGGAAGAATCTGCCTTAACAGGTGACGTTTTAGCTAAAAAAGAAGCACGTGATCGTGAACTAGAAGCTATTATCAAAGGAGAAGATGACCGTGTTCTTCTGGTCATTGGTCCTTGCTCATCTGATAATGAAGAGGCTGTTCTTGAATATGCACACCGTTTGGCAAAACTTCAAGAAGAAGTTAAAGAACGCATCTTTATGGTGATGCGTGTCTATACCGCAAAACCACGGACTAATGGTGATGGTTACAAGGGCTTGATGCACCAACCTGATACGTCAGAAGCACCAAGCTTGATTAATGGTATCAAGGCTGTACGTAACCTTCATTATCGCGTTATTTCAGAGACAGGATTGACAACAGCAGATGAAATGCTTTATCCTGAAAATCTTCCATTGGTTGATGACTTAGTTTCTTATATTGCTATTGGTGCGCGTTCTGTTGAGGACCAACAGCACCGTTTTGTGGCATCAGGTATCAGCGTTCCAACAGGAATGAAAAACCCAACATCAGGTAACTTAAATGTGATGTTTAATGGTATTTATGCTGCGCAAAACAAGCAATCTTTCCTATTTAACGGCGAAGAAGTTGAAACGTCAGGTAACCCATTAGCACACGCAATCCTTCGTGGTGCAACTAATGAGTATGGTAAAAATGTACCAAATTATTATTATGACAATGTTATTGATACGATTGAGCAATATGAAAAAATGGGCTTAGAAAATCCATTTATCGTTATTGATACAAACCATGATAATTCAGGTAAACAATATTTAGAACAAGTTCGTATCGTCCGTCAAACCTTGATTAACCGTGATTGGAATGAAAAAATTAACCAATATGTTCGTGGTTTCATGATTGAATCTTACTTAGAGGACGGTCGTCAAGATACGCCAGAAGTATTTGGAAAATCGATCACAGATCCATGTCTTGGTTGGGAAAATACAGCACAACTTGTTCACGAAATTTATGACACATTAGGTAAATAATCTATGGGAATACATCAAAAAAGTGCAAAAATTGATATTGCACAAGTAAAAGAACTTTCAAAATTAGAAGGTAATTTTCTTGCTAAGAAAGCTGCGCGTGATGCAGAATTGGCAAAAATCATCACAGGTGAGGACAATCGTATCCTTTTGGTTATCGGTCCTTGTTCATCTGATAATGAAGAGGCTGTTCTTGAATACGCTAACCGCTTAGCGAAACTTCAAGAGGAAGTAAAAGACAAAATCTTTATGGTGATGCGTGTTTATACCGCAAAACCACGGACCAATGGGGATGGTTATAAGGGCTTGATGCATCAACCTGACACCTCAAAATTGCCTGACCTTATCAATGGTATTGCTGCGGTTCGTCATCTTCACTATCGTGTTATCACAGAAACGGGCTTAACAACAGCAGATGAGATGCTTTATCCAGCAAATCTTCCATTGGTAGATGACTTGGTTTCTTATCATGCTATTGGTGCACGTTCTGTTGAGGATCAAGAACATCGTTTTGTGGCATCAGGTATTGATGTTCCGACAGGTATGAAAAATCCGACATCAGGTAACTTGAACGTTATGTTTAACGGTATTTATGCCGCACAAAATAAACAAAACTTTATTTATCATAACGCTGAAGTTGATACTGACGGAAATCCATTGGCACACGCGATTCTTCGTGGAGCAACGAATGAACATGGCGAAAATGAACCGAATTATTACTATGATGATTTGTTGAAAGCTATTGAGCTTTATGAGAAAATGGGCTTAGAAAATCCATTTATCGTTGTTGATACAAATCATGATAATTCAGGGAAAAATTACCTTGAACAAATTCGTATCGTTCGTCAAACATTGATTAATCGTGATTGGAATGATAAGATTAATAAGTACGTTCGTGGTTTCATGATTGAATCTTACTTAGAAGATGGTCGTCAAGACGCACCAGAAGTATTTGGTAAATCTATTACAGACCCATGTCTTGGCTGGGAAAAAACAGAACAACTTATTCGTGAAATTCATGCCACACTAAGTCATGATTCTTTTGAAGAATTGCTATTCTAATAATTGAATAACCTATGGGGCTGGTGAATTTTCTCAGCTCCTTAGCTTTTCTAAGCGATTGAGATTTGGCAAATTGCTTGATAATAAAAGGGTTGTAAGCAAATACCTTGTAGCCTAACTCTCTTAAAAAAGTCACTATATTGTAGTTATAGTGTCCTGTGCTTTCAAGCGCTATTTGGACATCTTGTGTGATAGGAGATAGCTGTTCTAGCTTTAGTTTCAGCTGATGAAAGCCTTGATAAGAATTGGCAAAT